>NZ_JASCPT010000100.1:0-19595 GCF_029959775.1 Pseudomonas sp. PS01270
CTGAATGACTGAAGACAACACGGTCGGCGCCCTCTCCCACAGGGAGAGGGCTGACCGAGTGGCCTGCGATAGCTGCATCGACCTGAACCACCGAGCTGGACGCAGGTTTTGACATCAACACAAATCGGCCCCCTCTCCTCGGGGAGAGGGCTGGGGTGAGGGGAACAGGCGGCACCGCAATTCAGCCCTGAACAAAACAACAAAAACGAGAGTGATGACCATGGACGTACGCATCAAACCGATTTCGCTCGGCACGCTGTTGCTGGTGACCTCGGCAACGCAGGCGCAATACCTGGAACCCGGCCAGCCCGGCAATCCGGCCAGTTGGCGCAGTGCCGAGTTCCTGCGCGACTGGGGCCTGCAACGCATGCAGGCCGATCAGGCCTACGCTGCCGGCATCACCGGCAAGGGCGTGAAGGTCGGCGCGCTCGATTCCGGTTTCGATGCCGCCCATCCCGAATTTTCCGCCGACCGTTATCACCCGGTAACCGCCAGCGGCAGCTACGTCGATGGCTCAGCGTTCAACGTCGACGGCACGCTCAACCCGAACAACGACTCCCACGGCACCCACGTGGTCGGCACCATGGGCGCCGCCCGTGACGGCAGCGGCATGCATGGGGTGGCGTACAACGCGCAAATCTACGTCGGCAACACCAACAAGAACGACAGTTTCCTTTTCGGACCCGGCCCTGATCCGCGTTATTTCAAAGCGGTCTACGACAGCCTCGCCGAGGCCGGGGTGCGGGCGATCAATAACAGTTGGGGCAGTCAGCCGCCGGATGTCAGCTATCGCACCCTGGCGGATCTGCACGCCGCCTACGCGCAGCACTGGAACAAGGGCACCTGGCTCGACGCCGCTGCCGACGTTTCGCGGCGCGGTGTGATCAATGTCTTCAGCGCCGGCAACAGCGGTTACCCGAACGCCAGCGTGCGCTCGGCGCTGCCGTACTTTCAGCCGGATCTGGAAGGTCACTGGCTGGCGGTGTCCGGGCTCGATCAGAGCAATCAGCAGAAGTACAACCAGTGCGGCATCGCCAAATACTGGTGCATCACCACGCCGGGGGCGAAGATCGACAGCACCATTCCCGGCGGCGGCTACGCGACCAAATCCGGCACCTCGATGGCGGCGCCGCATGCGACCGGTGCCCTGGCGCTGGTGATGGAGCGTTATCCGTACATGAACAACCAGCAGGCGCTCGAGGTGCTGCTGACCACCGCCACCCAGCTCGATGGCTCAGTCACGGACGCACCGAACGAGCGCGTCGGTTGGGGCGTCGCCAACCTCGACCGGGCGCTGCGCGGGCCGGGGCAATTGCTCGGTGCGTTCGATGCCAATCTGGGGGCAGGGCAGAGCGATGTCTGGAGCAACGACATCTCCGACAACGCGCTGCTCCAGCGTCAAAACGAGGACCTCGCCGAGCACAGCGCCTGGCAGCAAACCCTGCAGGACAAAGGCTGGCAGAACGGTGTCCCGGCCGGCGCCAGTCAACAGGACCAGACCGATTACGCCGTCGGCATGCTGCGTGATGCGGCAGCGGCAAACCGGGTGTATGAGGGCAGCCTGATCAAGTCTGGAGCCGGGCAATTGCTGCTCAGTGGCGCAAACACCTATCGCGGCCCGACCACCGTCAACGGCGGTCTGCTGACCGTCAACGGCTCGCTGACCTCAGCGGTCACCGTCAACAACAGCGGCACCCTCGGCGGCTCCGGACGCATCGGCGCGTTGACCGCCAACAGCGGTGGCCGGGTCGCACCGGGCAATTCCATCGGCACCTTGAACGTCGCTGGTGATGTGACACTCGCCCCGGGCTCGACCTACGCCGTTGAGCTATCGCCCACCAGCAGTGACCGCATCGTCGCCGGCGGCACGGCAACCGTCAGCGGCGCCAGCGTCAGCCTGGCGCTGGAAAACAGCCCGACCTTGCTCAGCAGCGCCGAAGCGCAAAGCCTGCTCGGCCGCCAGTACAACATCCTGCAAGCGGCAGGCGGCTTGCAGGGACAGTTCGCTGCGGTGGTGCCGAACTACCTGTTCATCGGCGGCGCTCTCGACTACGCCGCAAGCGGCATTCAGCTGAATATCCAACGCAACGCGACAAGCTTCGCCAGCGTCGGGCAAACGCCGAACCAGCGTTCGGTGGCGGCGGCAGTCGAAGGGCTGGGCGCCGGCAATTCGGTTTACGAAAGCGTTCTTCGTGCACCGACTCAGGCCTCGGCGCGACAAGCCTTCCAGCAACTGAGCGGCGAGATTTATCCAGCGCTGGGGACAATGCTGATCAACGACAGCCGCCAGTTGCGTGATGCACTCGGCGAGCGGCTGCACGATGAATCGGCGACTCGCAGCAACGGCTGGATTAAAGCCCTAGGCGCATGGGGCAGTACCGATTCCAGCCACGACACGGCCGGCTACAACACTTCGATCGGCGGTCTGCTGGCCGGTGTCGACGGCGCGCTGGACGAGCAGACCCGCATCGGTCTGGTCACCGGCTACAGCGACAGCTCCTTGAGCATGGGCTCGGGCACGCATTCCTCGGCAAAAGTCGACAGCTATCACCTCGGCGCTTACGTCGGGCACGACATCGGCGCCTGGCGCTTGAGCAGCGGTGCGGCGTACAGCTGGCATCGCGGCGATGTGAAGCGCGATCTGCAATACGACGAGGTCAGCGCCAAGCAGAAAGCCAAGCTCGATGCGACCACCACTCAGGTTTTCGCCGAGGCGGCGTATCGCTTGCAGTTGCAAGCGTTGGCGCTGGAACCGTTCGCCAACCTGACCTACCTGCATCTCGACACCGAAGGCTTCACTGAGAAGGGCGATGCCGCTGCGCTGAAAAGCGCTGGCGATCAGCGCGATGCGGTGTTGAGCACCTTGGGCGTGCGCGCGAGCAAAACCTTCAATCTGGCGAACCAGCAAGCGCTGGATGTCAGTGCCCGTCTCGGCTGGCAGCACAGCCTCAGCGATATCGAATCAGAACAGCATTTGCGTTTTGCCAGCGGCGGCACGCCGTACTCAGTGGCGAGTTCGGCGCTGGTACGTGATGCCGCACTGGTCGGCGTGCAGGCCAGTCTGGCATTGAGCAAGGACGTGCGGGTCAACCTCGATTACAACGGCCAACTGGCCAGCCGCGAGAAGCTGCATGGCGTAGGGCTGAGCCTGAACTGGCAGTTCTGATTGCATGTGTTTGAGCCGCTGTGGCGAGGGGATTTATCCCCGCTCGACTGCGCAGCAGTCGCAAAACCTGATCGTTCCCACGCTCCGCGTGGGAATGCAGCCCGGGACGCTCTGCGTCCCATTGGAACGCGGAGCGTCCCTAGAGGCATTCCCACGCAGAGCGTGGGAACGATCAAGGCAACCGGATTTTTCGCAACATCACTAAGGAAGGTCGTGGATGGATAACAACAATACCCCCGCGCAATCGGGTGGCCGCTTTGCCCTGAAAACCCTGACAGTCGCCATGCTCTGTGCCGGTGCGATGGCACAGGCAGCGCCTTACGTTGAGAACGGCCGCAGCGGCGATCCGTCGAGCTGGCGCAGCAATGAATTCAAGGCCGACTGGGGCCTGGGCGCGATCGGCGCGGATTACGCCTACGCCGCCGGCTACACCGGCAAAGGCGTGAAACTGGGCATCTTCGATCAGCCCGTCTACGCTGCACATCCGGAGTTCTCTGGCAGTAACAAAGTCGTCACCCTGGTCACCAGCGGCATCCGCGAATACACCGACCCGTACATCCCGGTGAAAGCCGGCGACGCGTTCCGCTATGACGGTTCGCCCTCGGTCGGCTCCGACGGCAAGCTCGGCGCCCATGGCACCCACGTCGGCGGTATCGCGGCGGGCAGTCGCGACGGCGGGGTGATGCACGGCGTCGCGTTCGGGGCGCAGATCATCAGCGCCGACAACGGCGACCCGGGGCCTGAAGACGGCATCGTGCGTGGCAACGACGGCGCGGTGTACAAGGCCGGTTGGGATGCGCTGATCGCCAGCGGTGCGCGGATCATCAACAACAGCTGGGGCATCGGCATCACCGACCGCTTCGACCTCGGCGGCCGCGATCCGGCGTATCCGCACTTCACCGTCAACGACGCGCAGTTGCAGTTCAACGAAATCCGCACCTTGCTCGGCACCAAGCCTGGCGGCGCCTACGACGGCGCGATTGCCGCCGCACGCAGCGGCATCGTCACCATTTTCGCCGCCGGCAACGACTACAACCTGAACAACCCGGATGCCATTGCCGGCCTCGGCTACTTCGTTCCGGACATCGCGCCGAACTGGATCACCGTCGCCGCATTGCAGCAGAACCCGGACACCGCCAGCGCCAATCCGTACGTGATCAGCACGTTCTCCTCGCGTTGCGGCTACACCGCCAGTTACTGCGTCTCGGCGCCGGGCACCAAGATCTACAGCTCGATCATCGAAGGTACCAACGCCGACAACTTGACCACCGGCTACAAAAACTACAACGGCACTTCGATGGCCGCGCCGCACGTGGCCGGTTCCATCGCGGTGCTGATGGAGCGCTTCCCGTATATGTCCGGCGATCAGGTCGCCAGCGTGTTGCGCACCACTGCGACCGACCTCGGCGCACCGGGCATCGACGCCTTGTACGGCTGGGGCATGATCAACCTGCGCAAGGCTATCGATGGCCCGGCGATGTTCGTCACCGAGCAGGACATTCCCGAGGAATTCCGCGTGCAGGGTGCTTACGGCTCTGGCCAGTTTGTCGCCGATCTGCCGGGCATCGGCGCGATCATCGATCAAGGCAAACCGACCGAGCGCGTGTGCAGCGACATCACGTGCGGCCTCGATACCTGGCGCAACGACATTGGCGGCCACGGCGGTCTGACCAAGCAAGGCATCGGCACCCTGGTGCTGACCGGCAATAACACTTACAGCGGCCCGACCCTGGTCAATCAGGGTCGACTGGCCATCAACGGTTCGCTGCAATCGGCGGTCACCGTCAACAACGGCGGCATCCTCGGCGGCAATGGCCGCATCGGCGCGCTGGCAGTGAACAGCGGCGGTACGGTGGCACCGGGCAATTCCATCGGCACCCTGAATGTGGCAGGTGACGTGACTTTCGCGCCGGGTTCGACCTACGCCGTAGAGCTGTCGCCAACCAGTAGCGACCAGATCGTCGCGGGCGGCAAAGCCGTCATCGACGGCGCCACGGTGAGCCTGTCGCTGGAAAACAGCCCGACCTTGCTCAGCACCGGCGAAGCGCAAAGCCTGCTCGGCACCCGCTACAACATTCTGCAAGCGGCGGGCGGCATTGAAGGGCGCTTCGGGCAGGTCTTGCCGAATTACGCCTTCCTCGGCGGCACTCTGGATTACTCGGCGGGCGGCATTCAGCTGGCGGTGGGACGCAATGAGGCAGCGTTCGCCAGCGTCGGTCTGACGCCGAACCAGCGCGCCGTCGGTGCCGCCGCCGAACGTTTGGGTGCGGGCAATGCGCTGTTCGAAACCCTGTTGCTGTCGCCCAACGCGGCGTCGGCGCAGCAGGCCTTTCAACAGTTGTCCGGCGAGATTCACCCGGCCATCGGCACGCTGCTGATCAACGACAGCCGCTACCTGCGCGAAGCCGTCGGCGAGCGCCTGCGTGAGCGTGATCTGTTCAATGCCGATGCGCCGACTGATGATCGCAGCAACGTCTGGGTCAAGGTCCTCGGCTCGTGGGGCGAGAGTGACGGCGGACACGACAATGCCGATTCCAACAGTTCCATCGGCGGGCTGCTGGCTGGCGTCGACGGTCTGATTGCTGAAGATACCCGTCTCGGTTTCGTCACCGGTTACAGCGACAGCTCGTTGAGCATGGGCAGCGGCACGCATTCGTCGGCGTCGGTCGACAGCTACCACTTGGGTGCGTATCTGGGCCATGAAATCGACGCGTTGCGCCTGACGGTCGGCGGCGCCTACAGCTGGCATCGCATCGACGTCAAACGTGATCTGCAGTTCGGCGACGTCAGCGGCAAACAGAAAACCAAACGTGACGCGACCACCGCGCAACTGTTCACCGAGGCCGCTTACGATCTGGGCCTGCAACCGATGAACCTGGAGCCGTTCGCCAATCTGTCCTACGTGCACCTCAACACCGACAGCTTCACCGAAAAGGGTGACGCTGCCGCGCTCAAGGGTGGTGAAGACAACCGCGACGTGGTGCTGTCGACCCTCGGCGTGCGCGCCAAGCGCAGTTTTGCCGTGTCGGACAAGCATCAGCTGGAACTGGGCGCCAGCCTCGGCTGGCAGCACAACCTGAGCAGCGTCGATGCCGACAGCCATCTGGCCTTCACCAACGGCAACAGCGCCTTCACCGTGCAGAGCGTGTCGATGGATCGTGACGCTGCCGTGGTCGGCGTGCGCGCCGGGCTGGCACTCAATCGCGACGTGCGGGTCAACCTCGACTACAACGGTCTGATCGGCTCGAACGAGAAAGATCACGGAGTCGGTCTGACCCTCGACTGGCAGTTCTGAGGCGTAACCGGCAGCGCTTGATGGGCTGCCGGTCTTTCAAGAAAAGGGAGCGCTGCACATGGGATTGTTCGATTACAAAAATCCAAATGTGCAGAAGAGCCAAATGTGGGAGCGAGCCTGCTCGCTCCCACAGGTACGGCGTACACATGATCGTTCCCACGCTCTGCGTGGGAATGCAGCCGGGGACGCTCTGCGTCCCACAAGATCGCAGCCTTCGGCAGTTCCTGCAGAGGCTGTGCACGATGTAATGAATGCTCCGGAGCCTCGCGCTCTGGCTGTGAGCTATCTCTGACAATTCCAACAACAAGAGAGGCAATGGCAATGGGTGTATACGACTACAAGAACTTCGGCACAGCCGATTCCGCGGCGCTGTTCAGCGATGCCATGGCAATCACGCTGTATTCCTATCACAACCTCGATAACGGCTTCGCCGCCGGTTACCAGCACAACGGCTTCGGCCTCGGTCTGCCGGCGACGCTGGTCACTGCGCTGATCGGCGGCACCGGTTCACAAGGGGTGATCCCCGGTATCCCGTGGAATCCCGATTCGGAAAAACTCGCCCTCGAGGCCCTGCAAAAGGCCGGCTGGGCGCCGATCAGCGCGGCGCAATTGGGCTACGACGGCAAGACCGACGCACGCGGGACATTCTTCGGCGAGAAGGCCGGCTACACCAGCGCGCAAGTGGAAATTCTCGGCAAGTACGACGCTCAGGGTCACCTCACCGAACTGGGGATCGCCTTTCGCGGCACCAGCGGCCCGCGCGAAATCCTCATCGGTGATTCGATTGGCGACGTGATCAACGATCTGCTCGCGGCGTTCGGCCCGGCCGATTACGCAAAAAACTACGTCGGCGAAGCCTTCGGCAATCTGCTCAACGATGTCGTCGCATTTGCCCGGGCCAACGGCCTCAGCGGCAAAGACGTGCTGGTCAGCGGCCACAGCCTGGGCGGTCTGGCGGTGAACAGCATGGCTGATTTGAGCGCTGGCAAGTGGGGCGGGTTTTTCGCTGATTCCAACTACATCGCCTACGCCTCGCCGACCCAGAGCAGCGGCGACAAGGTGCTGAATATCGGCTACGAAAACGACCCGGTGTTTCGCGCCCTCGACGGTTCGACCTTCAGCAGTGCCTCGGTGGGTGTGCACGACGCGCCGCATGCCTCGACCACCGACAACATCGTCAGCTTCAACGATCACTACGCCTCGAACGCCTGGAACGTGCTGCCGTATTCGATCCTGAATATCCCGACGTGGATTTCGCACCTGCCCACTGGCTACGGCGACGGCATGACCCGCGTGCTGGAATCGAAGTTCTACGACCTGACCAGCCGCGACTCGACAATCATCGTCGCCAACCTGTCCGACCCGGCGCGGGCCAGCACGTGGGTGCAGGACCTCAACCGCAACGCCGAAACCCACAAGGGCAACACCTTCATCATCGGCAGTGACGGCAACGACCTGATCCAGGGCGGCAGCGGTAACGACTATCTGGAGGGGCGCGCCGGCAATGACAGCTTCCGCGACAGCGGCGGCTACAACATCATTCTGGGTGGGCAGGGCAGCAACACCCTCGACTTGCAGCAGACGGTGAAGAACTTCGATTTCGCCAACGACGGGGCTGGCCACCTGTACATCCGCGATGCCAACGGCGGGATCAGCATCACCCGTGACATTGGCAGCATCGTCAGCAAAGAGCCGGGTTTTCTCTGGGGCGTGTTCAAGGACGACGTGCTGCACAGCGTCACGGCCACGGGGTTGAAAGTCGGCAGTAACCTCACCGCTTATGAATCGAACGTAAAAGGCACGGCCGGTGCTGACATGCTCAAGGCGCATGCCGGCGGTGACTGGCTGTTCGGGCTGGAGGGCAATGATCATTTGCTCGGCGGTGCGGGCAATGACGTGTTTGTCGGTGGTGCTGGCAATGACCTGCTGGAATCGGGCGGCGGGGTGGATACGTTTCTGTTCAACGGCGCGTTTGGCCAGGATCGTGTGGTTGGCTACACGGCCGATGACAAACTGGTGTTTCTTGGCGTGCAGGGCGTGTTGCCGGGGGATGATTTCCGTGCCCATGCGTCGGCGGTCGGGCAGGATACCGTGCTGACGTTTGGCGGGGATTCGGTGACGTTGGTGGGGGTGGCGCTGGGGAGCTTGAGCGCCGACGGGGTTGTCATCGCCTGAGGTTGATGCAGGGCCTGTGCCGGCCCCTTCGCGAGCAAGCTCGCTCCCACACTGGATCTGTGTCGTTCACAAATCCCTGCCAGGAGCTGCCGAAGGCTGCGATGTGATCGTTCCCACGCTCCGCGTGGGAATGCAGCCCGGGACGCTCTGCGTCCCACTCGAGAGCCGAACGCGGAGCGTCCGTGGAGGCATTCCTTTGCTGCGCATGGGAACGATCATTCAAGCCAAGTCAGTCTTCCTTGCGCACGGTCGCTACTTCATCGGCGCGAACCTTGACCTTGGCGCCGGAAATATCCTCGAACTCATAGAAACCGTCCTCGGTCTCGGTCTTCGGCATGTCCTCGGTCAGGTACTGGGTGCCGTTCTGCAACGTCACCACGGTCTGGGTCGAACAGCCGCCCAGCGCCAACAGGGCGGCGACCGCTACAGGAATGCCCAGCATCTTGATTTTCATACCCACCTCTGACTCCTTGCTTGAATGTGATTGCGGGCATTGTCGGCCCTGTAACGCGGTTGGTGCCAGCAGCGGCGGAAAAGTTCGATGGCGGCACGAAAAAATGCCATTGATCTTTTTCCGTTTGCGCCGGGCGGGGCTGAGCTGTTATCTGTACGCATAACCAGTGTTCGCTTGCCGTGGCTTTGAATTCCCGTGACCTCCAACCCTCTCGACGATCCGTTCTATTACCTCAACAACTTCCGGCAAGTGCTTGATTGGCTTGGGCTTCGCTATGCCGATGTGATGAGCACTAGCGAGCACGGCTTCATCCGCGACTTCAATACGCTGCCGCAAGCCTCGCAGGGATTGCTGGTGCGCATGGTCATGCGCAAGGGCATTCACTTTCGCGCGAGCAAACTCAATTACTTGGAAATCGGCGACATCGCTAAGGCGGCGCAGCCGTTGCTCGATCGCGGCTGGCTTGATGAACACGCGGCGCTGACCTTGGCGGAGCTGTTCGATGTCTTGCTCAAGGCCGAGCTGCTGCAAGCGTTCGGCACCATTATCGATCAACCGAAAGGGCGCAAGGACGAATGGCTGCCCGTGCTGGCCGAACAGTTCAGCGAGGCGCAGCCCCTGCGTGTCTGGGCGCCGCAACTGGCTGAGCGGCTGTTCAGCCTGACCCTGATGGACCTGTGCGATCGCCTGCGCCTGATGTTCTTCGGCAATCTGTATCTGGACTGGTCGGAGTTCGTGCTGGCCGACCTGGGCATCTTCACTTATGAAAAAGTCGAGTTCTGCGCCGACTCCCGAGGCCTGCGCAGCCGCGAAGACGTCGACGCCTGCCTGTTCCTGCATCAATGCCAGTTGCGCTTCGAAGCCGGTGAAGCGCTGGACGAGATCGTCGAACAGATCAACGCCGTGCAATTCGACAACCCGTGGCTGCGCCGCCGACAAGCCAAGGCGTTGTTCCAGATCGGCCAGTACGCCGAGCGCATCGGCGACTTTGCCCTGGCCCTGAGTGTTTACCGCGACTGCGCCTACCCGGGCGCACGACTGCGGATGATCCGTGTGCTCGAACGCTGCGGCGAATACGCATTGGCGCTGGAACTCGGCACGCTGGCCGAACAGGCACCGCAAAGCGCGGCCGAGCAGCAAGGCTTGCAGCGCATCGTCCCGCGCCTGCGGCGCAAACTCGGTGGCCCGCCGCTCAAGCGTGCCAAGGCGAGAGAGGTCGAGCGCCTCGACTTGCACTTGCCGCGCATCGATCCGGCGCGGTCGGTGGAGTTTCATGTGCAAGCGCACTTGCACGCCGATGACGGCCCGGTGCATTACGTCGAGAACAGCCTGATCAATTCACTGTTCGGCCTGTTGTGCTGGCCGGCGATCTTCGCGCCGTTGCCGGGTGCGTTTTTCCACCCGTTCCAGCGCGGTCCGGTCGATCTGCTCAGCGAAGACTTCCTCGAGCGCCGCGCCGAGCTGTTCCAGGCCTGTTTGGGCGAACTCGATGACGGCCGCTACGCCGAGACGATTCGCCAGCGCTTCGTCGACAAGTGGGGCATCCAGTCGCCATTCGTGTTCTGGGGCGCGCTCAACGAAGACTTGCTGGAGCAGGCGCTGGCCTGTCTGCCCGCCGAACACCTGAAACACTGGTTCAACCGATTGCTGCTCGACATCAAGGCCAACCGTGCCGGCATGCCGGACCTGATCCAGTTCTGGCCGCAGCACAAGACCTACCGCATGATCGAAGTCAAAGGCCCCGGCGACCGCTTGCAGGACAATCAGCTGCGCTGGCTGGAGTTCTGCCACGAGCATCAAATGCCGGTGGCCGTGTGTTACGTGCAATGGGCGGAGCAGAGCGCTTGAGCTACAGCGTTGCCGTGCGTGCACTGTGCGAGTTCACCGCCAAGACCGGCGACCTCGACCTGCGCTTCACCCCGTCACCGACCGCGCTGGAAGGCATCGTCGGCCATCGCACCGTGGCCTCGCGGCGCAGCGAGCAGTACCAGAGCGAAGTGGCGCTGCAAGGTGAGTTCGGCGAGTTGAAGGTCAAGGGCAGGGCGGATGGCTACGATCCGGCGCAAAACTGCCTGGAAGAAGTCAAAACCTATCGCGGCGACCTGAGCAAGCAACCGGCCAATCACCGCCAGTTGCACTGGGCGCAGGCGAAAATCTACGGCTGGTTGATGTGCCAGAAACTGCAATTGCAGCAGATCAATCTGGCGCTGGTGTATTTCGACGTCGTCAGCGAAAAGGAAACCTGCCTGGTTGAATCCCACAGCGCCGAGTCGCTTCAGAAGTTTTTCGCGCAGCAGTGCGCTTTGTTCCTGCAATGGGCCGAGCAGGAAATGACCCATCGCGAAGCGCGCAATCTGGCCGCGCAGCAACTGGCGTTCCCGCACGCGGATTTTCGTCCCGGCCAACGGCATCTGGCCGAATCAGTGTTCAAAGCCGTCAGCACCGGCCGCTGCCTCATGGCCCAGGCGCCGACCGGCATCGGCAAAACCCTTGGCACGCTGTTTCCGATGCTCAAGGCCTTGGCGCCGCAGCAACTGGACAAGGTGTTCTTTCTCACCGCCAAGACTCCCGGACGCAAGCTGGCGCTGGATGCCAGCCAGGTGTTATTCAGGCAAACGCCGGATTTGCCGCTGCGGGTGATGGAAATGGTCGCCCGCGACAAGGCCTGCGAACACCCGGACAAGGCCTGCCACGGTGAATCCTGTCCGTTGGCCCAAGGTTTTTATGATCGCCTGCCGGCTGCCCGCGAATCTGCCAGCCATATCAATCTGCTGGATCAGGCGGCGATGCGTGAAGTCGCCGCGCAGCACAGCGTGTGCCCGTACTATCTCAGTCAGGAAATGGCCCGCTGGGCGGATGTGGTGGTTGCCGACTACAACTATTACTTCGACTTCAGCGCGCTGCTGTTCGGTCTGGCCCAGCTCAATCAGTGGAAAGTCGCGGTGCTCGCCGACGAGGCGCACAACCTGGTCGAGCGCGGCCGGCAGATGTACAGCGCCAGCCTCGACCAGTTCACCCTCGCCAGCGTGCGCAAAACCGCGCCCGCAGCGTTGAAGAATGCCCTGCAACGGGTCAACCGCGAATGGAACGCGCTGCATGCGCCGCAACTGGCGGCGTATCAGGCGTACGACAAGGCGCCGGACAAGCTCCTGCACGCCATCTCGCTGTGTTGCGCGGCCATTGGCGATTACCTCAACGAACATCCGCAAGGCCTCGACAGCGGTCTGCAGAACTTCTATTTCGACTTGCTGCAATTTGCCCGGGTCGCCGAGCTGTACGACGAGCATTACCTGTTCGATATCAGCAAACGCGACCTCGACCGCAAGCGTCCACTGTCGCAACTGTGCCTGCGCAATGTGGTGCCGGCGGCGTTCATCGGCCCGCGCCTGAGCGCGGCGCGCAGCAGTGTGCTGTTCTCGGCCACGCTGAGCCCGCGCAACTACTACGCCGACCTGCTCGGCACGCCCGCCGACAAGGTGTGCATCGACGTCGAATCGCCGTTCAGCGCCGAGCAGTTGCAGGTGCACATCGTCAGCCAGATCTCCACGCGTTTTAACCATCGCCAGGCCTCGCTGGAGCCGATCGTCGAACTGATCGCCCGTCAGTTCAGCGAGCGCCCGGGCAATTATCTGGCGTTCTTCAGCAGTTTCGATTACCTGCAACAGGTCGCGACCTTATTGGCCGAGCGCCATCCGCGCATCACTCAGTGGCTGCAATCGCGGGGCATGGCCGAGGGCGCGCGGCAGGCGTTTCTCGACCAGTTCAGCGCCGACAGCCAGGGTGTGGGGTTTGCGGTGTTGGGCGGCGCGTTTGGCGAGGGCATCGATTTGCCCGGCGCGCGGCTGATCGGCGCGTTCATCGCCACGCTGGGGCTGGCGCAGCTCAACCCGGTCAACGAGCAGATGAAGCGGCGCATGGCCGCCATTTTTGGCGCCGGCTACGACTACACCTATCTGTACCCGGGCATGCAAAAAGTCGTACAAGCCGCCGGGCGGGTGATCCGCACCCGCGAGGATCGCGGCACGGTCATGCTCATTGATGACCGCTTTGCCGAAAGCCGCATCCAGCAACTGCTGCCGCGCTGGTGGGCGATCAAAAGCGAACCGGCGCTGTTCAAATCGACGGATTCACGCATACTTCAGCCCATGACAGTGGCTGGTGAGTGTGATGAGTGAGAACAACAGAACCGCAGCGATCGAAGACAGCCGTTTCCGGCTGCTGATCGACGCGGTTGTCGACTATGCGATCTACATGATCGACCCCGACGGTACCATCACCAGTTGGAACTCCGGCGCCAAACGCTTCAAGGGCTACGAAGAAGCGGAAATCATCGGCGAGCACTTCTCGCGCTTCTATACCCCTGAAGACCGCGCCAACGGCATGCCGCAACGGGCGCTGGACACAGCGATCCGTGAAGGTCGCTTCGAAGGCGAGGGCTGGCGCGTGCGCAAGGACGGCACGCACTTCTGGTCGCACGTGGTGATCGATCCGATCATCGACCCCAACGGCGAATTGCTCGGTTTCGCCAAGATCACCCGTGACCTCACCGACCGCAAAATGGCCGAGGAGACCCTCAAGCAAAGCGAACAGCAGTTCCGCCTGCTGGTGCAGGGCGTCACCGATTACGCGATCTACATGCTCAGCCCCGAAGGCTGCGTCAGCAACTGGAACCAGGGCGCGCAGCGCATCAAGGGCTATTTGCCGGAAGAAATCATCGGCCAGCATTTTTCGATTTTCTACACCCCCGAAGACCGCGAACTCGGCGAGCCGCAGCGTTCGCTGGAGATTGCCACCCGCGAAGGCCGCTTCGAGAACCGCAGCTGGCGGATGCGCAAGGACGGCACGCGCTTTCTTGCCCACGTGGTGGTTGATGCGATTCGCGGCGACACCGGCGCGTTGCTCGGCTTCGCCAAGATCACCCGCGATGTCACTGAGGCCCACGAAGCGCAGCAGGCCCTGGAAAAGACCCGCGAGGCGTTGTTCCAGGCGCAGAAGATGCAGGCGATCGGCCAACTTAGCGGCGGTATCGCCCATGACTTCAACAACCTGCTGACGGTGATTCTCGGCAACCTCGAGATCGTGCAGAAACGCATCGGCGACGCGCCGAAAATCGCTCGACTGCTGGAAAACGCCACCCAAGGAGCCTTGCGTGGTGTTTCGCTGACCCAGCGCATGCTGGCCTTCGCCCGGCGTCAGGAACTGAAGACCGAATCGGTGGATATCCCGCAATTGGTGCAAGGCATCACCGGGCTGCTGCGCAGTTCGCTCGGACCGGGCATTCGTATCGAAACACGCTTTCCCGACGACCTGCAGCCAGTGCTGGCCGATAGCAATCAGCTGGAACTGGCGATCCTCAATCTCGCCACCAATGCCCGCGATGCCATGCCCGACGGCGGCACGGTGATCATTCAGGCGCAAGCCGAGGTGGTGCTGGAACAAACTCATTCGACCCTCGCGGCGGGGCGTTACGTGTGCCTGAGCCTGATCGACAGCGGCGAAGGCATGGACGAAGCCACGCTGGCCTGCGCCCGTGATCCGTTCTTCACCACCAAAGGCCTGGGCAAAGGCACCGGGCTGGGCTTGTCGATGGTGCACGGCTTCATCGAGCAGTTGGGCGGGCGCTTTATTCTGAAAAGCGAGAAGGGCCAGGGTACGGCGGCCGAGCTGTGGATTCCGGTGGCGCTTGAGCGTACGGCCAGTCGCCCGGCGTACAGCAACGCAGCGCCGATCGCAGTACCGCGACTCAGCGTGCTGGTGGTCGATGACGATTCGCTGGTGCTGACCAGCACCAGTCTGTTGCTGGAAGACCTCGGCCATCGCGTCATCGGCGCGACCACCGGCGCCCAGGCGCTGGCGCTGTTCGATCAGGGCGAAGTGATCGATCTGGTGATCACCGACATGGCCATGCCAAAAATGAGCGGCGCGCAACTGGCCCATGCCTTGCGCATGCTCAAGCCGGATCTGCCGATCATTCTCGCCACTGGATATGCCGAACGCCTCGAGGGTTTTGCCGCTCAACTGCCGCGTCTGCCGAAACCGTTTACCCAAGCGAGTCTGGTGCAGATCATCGCTCAATCGATGAAGTGACTCGCTGGTCGATCCGGCTGAACTAGTGCTGACGCGTGCCTTTCCAAAAGTCTTGTTCACTTTTGGAGGGCACGTCTCTTGTCTCGCATATTGACCCAGCCAAGCGCTGTTGAAGAAGCCTTGGCCGAACACGACGCCAAGATGTTTGGCTCACCCAAGGAGCGCCTGGATTTCTATCGCCGGGAAATCCAGTACGAAACCAGCATCCTCGCAAACCGTACCGACGCCTACCTGGCGGCGCAGTCGTTTCTGGTGATCGCTTTCGCCTCGTGCATGGCCAACCTCAATCCGGAGTGGGGCAAGATGTTCACCCTCGTCGTGCCGCCGTTTCTCGCGCTGCTCGGGGTGCTCAGTTCATTGAATGCCTGGCCGGGGATTCGTGCGGCATACGACATCATCGATCACTGGCACTTCAAACAGAGCCAGTTGCTGCACAGCGAGCCGGTGATGGGCGCGGCGTATGACGAGTCACCACTGTTCAGCGAAATGGAATCGAGCCACAAGGGCTATCGCAAGTCGCTGCTGTTCTCGGTGCGCACGCCTTGGATTTTTGCCACGTTCTGGGTGATGTTGGGGGTGTATGCGGTGTTTATTCAGGTGACCAATCCTTGAGGTGGATTGGTCGGGACAGGTGCTGGATGTTGTGGTGTTAATGAGATTTTTACCCCCTCACCCCAGCCCTCTCCCCCAAGGGGGCGAGGGGGAAAGGGAGCAGATTTTCAGGCTTTTCAAAATTTGTATTCGACTCGATTTTTCAGGTCGATGAATAACGAAAAAACACCCCGGTCAGTCCCCTCTCCCTCGGGGAGAGGGCTAGGGTGAGGGGCTTTTGACTTTTATTACGCAGTTTCCAGCTCACGCCGCGCACTTACAACATTCTGCACCGCCGCCGGAATCGGCGGGAAATCCTCATTCAGCACACACAGATGATCAATCGCATCTTCAAATTTCGCATCGGCTTTCTTGCGCAGTGCCCGGTATTGCTCAAAGCGTTCGAAGTCGGTCGGCGTCTGTTCCAGCAGCGCGTTGGCCGCTCGGTTCAGTTCGTGGGCTTCTTCGAACAGTTGACGATTGCGTTCCAGAGCCAGTGCTCTGCAAGCCTTGATTTGCGCAGGAGTCGAGCATTCGTTCATGACCGTGACCTTGTTTGTGTCGGGGTTCCGTTTGATAGGCTGTTCACCGCAGGGGAACCTAACCTGCCGGGCCGCGCTGATGATTGGCGCGGTTAAAGTTGTGACCGTTGGGTCGCGCCCGGCGATCCATTTTTTTGCAGAAAAATCTTCGATCATTTCCAGTCAAGCGCAGCGGCCAACGAATCAGCTTTTTCGTTGCTTCAGACGTTCATAGCGCGCCAGCATCGGTTGTGTACTGATGCCATGCAGCAGAATGCTCAGGGCCACCACCGACAAAGTGATGTCGGTGCAGACCTTGGCCACGTCGGACTCCAGGCCATGGTTCAAGGCGAAGAACAGATAGAACAGGCTGCCGATGCCGCGAATGCCAAACCATCCGATCAACAAACGCTGCGGCCCGCTGAGTAGGTTGCCCCACGGCATCAGCGCCACGCTCAGCGGACGAATCAGGCAAAACAGCACCGCGCCGATCCACAAGGCCCGCCAGTCCCAGTGCGCTATCAGCACGACGCCGAGCAGGGTCACCAGAAACACTTCCATCGCCCGCTCGACCAGACTGCCGAACGCCAGCATGTCGCCCATCATGATCCCCGCTGCAACCTGGCTGTCTTCCAGTTGCTCGGTATCGCCATGCACGGCGTTCTGCGGTTCGACGTTCTGATGACCGACCACCGGCTGCACCAGGTGCTCGGCAGGTGCCTGGGTGATGCCCGTGGATTTGACTTCCTCCTGACGCAGCCCCAGGCCAGCAGCGAAGACCGCGAGAAAGCCGTAGCCGCCAATGGCGTCGGCCACCACGTAGGACAGCGCAATCAGCGCGAGGGTCAGGTAATCGTTGGGGCCGAGGGTGCTGTCCTCGTTGTGAATGCGCAGCAACAGGGCGATCCGGCCGATGCCGCGACCCATGCCGTAACCGATTAACAGACCTGCCGGCACTGCCCAGAGCAAATCGTTTAAAAACCACTGTTGCAAGTCGCTGAAACTGCCGTCGGTGTGCAACAGCAGTAAGCCGAGGAATACAAAGGGGAAAGCCACGCCATCATTGAGCCCGGCTTCACCGGAGAGGCCGAAACGCACGCTGTCGATGTCCTGCGCATCATTGACCTGCACCAGTGCGGCGAGCACCGGGTCGGTCGGCGCCAGAATCGCGCCGATCAGCAATGACGGTCCCCACGGCAATTGCAGGCCCCAGTGCAACAGCAGGCACACGCCGATAATGCTCAGAATCATCACCGGCCCGGCCAGGCCAAAAGCGATGCGCCAGGTCTTGTTGCGCAGTGGCAGGCGCAACTTCAAACCGCAGACGAACAAGGAAAACAGCACCGCGACTTCCGTCAGGTGCTCCATCCACAACGACGATTCTTCCAGCGGCAATTGCAGCAGGTCGAGGCCACTGGGGCCGATGGCGATGCCCAGCAGCAGACACACCGCCGAGGTGGTGACCGGCATCCAGCGCAACCATGACGACGTCAGGGCCAGCGTCAGCAGCACGGCGCCGAGCACCGCGACCCATACGCCGAAACTCATGACCGCTCACTGCGGTGAATTCTCAAAGACAGGCGCACCGGCTCAGCTCACGGTCGTGCGCAGGTACTCGGGAATGAGCACGTTGAACCACAGCAGAATCATCGACACCAGCATGGTCACCAGCACCAGCAGGCCAACGCCCCACACGCACGCCGAATACAGCAGTCCTTGCTCTTTACGCTCATGCATGAAGGTCGGCAGGCCGACGAACAGCAGAAACGTCGAATAGATCGACGCGGCGCCGAGCACCAGAATCGCCAGCCAGCGGCTCGGGTACAGCCCGGCAATGCCGGCGAGGAAAAACGGCGTCACCGTGTAGGCGGCAAAACCGATGCATTGATTGAGCGTTGGCCGCGCATCGAATGATCGCGACATCCATCTGATAAACCCGCCGATAATCGCCACACCCGCGACGATCGTCACGTACAGCAACACGCTCAGTTGCAGGGCGCTGGCCGTGCTCAGTCGCACGTTTTCACCCACGGCGAGGCTCCAGCCGACCTGGGTGGTGCCGATGAACAGGCACACGGCCGGAATCAGCGCGAGCAGCAGCAGATGCGCGAGATAGTGGCGGGGATGGGTTTCTTCTTCGCGGCGGATATCGGTCCAGGCGAAGTTGGGTTGGGTGAAGAGTCTGACGAGGGGGGCGGACATGACAACCTCCTGTTCCTGTTGGCCCGTAGGCGCTTACAGGTATGGAGAGATGCCATGCCGCTCGGGTTCAGTTTTTCTGCTGCACGGTTACAGCATCGGTTTGCCGCCGGTCACGCCGTAGCGCTGGCCGGTGATATAGCTGGCTTCGTCGGAGGCCAGCAGCACGTAAATCGGCGCGACTTCCACCGGTTGGCCGGGACGGCCGAGCGGGGTGCTGCCGCCGAAGTTCTGTACTTCTTCATCGGGCATGGTCGAGACGATCAGCGGCGTCCAGATCGGACCTGGGGCGACGCTGTTGACGCGGATTTCCTTCGGCCCGAGCATCTGCGCCAGGCCACCGGTGAAGTTGGCGATTGCGCCTTTGGTGGTGGCGTAGGCCAGCAGGGTCGGCTTGGGCATGTCCGAGTTGACCGAGCTGGTGTTGATGATCGACGAACCGGGGCGCATGTGCTTGATCGCCGCCTGGCAAATCCTGAACATGGCGGTGATATTCACGTCGAAGGTCATCACCCATTCGTCATCGGGGATTTCCTCGAAGTTTTCGTGGGTCATCTGGAACGCGGCGTTGTTGACCAGAATGTCGATGCGGCCAAAGCGCTCGACAGTCTTGTCGACCAGCGCTTGGCACTGTGCTTTCTCGGCGATATCGCCCGGCAGCAGGATGCATTGACGCCCGGCCTGCTCGACCCAGCGTGCGGTTTCCTTGGCGTCTTCGTGTTCATTCAAGTACGCCACGGCGACGTCGGCGCCTTCACGGGCGAAGGCAATCGCCACTGCGCGACCAATGCCGCTGTCGGCGCCGGTGATCAGCGCGATCTTGCCGGCGAGGCGGCCGGAACCGACGTAACTCTGCTCGCCGCAGTCTGGATACGGCTCCATCTTGCGTTGCGAGCCGGGCACCGGTTGGGCTTGTTTCGGGAAGGGTGGTTTTGGAAAGTCAGTCATCGCAGGGTCTCCTGATTTCAAGGCCAGTGTTCCGGGTTGACCCGGTGGCTTTGCCTTGAGTTCGATCGGATTTGCGCTGGATTTAGTTGGCTATGCAAAACCAATGTGGGAGCGAGCCTGCTCGCGCAAGCGGTCTGTCAGACGAGAAAAATGGAGACG
>NZ_JASCPT010000101.1:0-19367 GCF_029959775.1 Pseudomonas sp. PS01270
AGTTGCATGGTGGATGCCTCTTGCCAGGACACAGGTCATTTCCTTGATGATGAGCAATGTGCCTATTAAAAAGTGTCCACCATGTCTCCGAACACCTGTCCACCATGTGTCCGGTACATACACTCCCGGAGGGAGAGGGGACCGACCGCGTTGTCTGGCGCTGTCCGCCGACCTGAACGACCGAGTCGATTATGGATTCACTCGAAATCGTTCAGATCGGCAAATGATTCGGCCATCCCCCGCTCGGTTCCCTCTCCCTCTGGGAGAGGGCTAGGGTGAGGGGCTTTTGCTTTTCAGCTGTTGGCACAAATCTCGCTAAGTAAACCGCACAGGTAACCAACGGCGGTTGCCCCACCTACGACAAAGACGTCGCTCACCCCGTTCGCCCCTCGGCGAATCAGGTAGCGGCGTTTTTGCGTTTTGGCCCCATAGAGCGGGGCCGGTGGTGCGGCCGTGAGGCGCTCCACCTGCTGTGCATGACTCCTTTCGAGAATCTTTTCAGCCGAGGTGCGCGATGAATTCAAGCTTCTGGAAATCCGGCCATACCCCGACCCTGTTCGCGGCCTTCCTGTATTTCGACCTGAGCTTCATGGTCTGGTACCTGCTCGGCCCGCTGGCGGTGCAGATTGCCGCCGACCTGCACCTGACCACCCAGCAACGCGGCCTCGTCGTCGCCACGCCGATTCTCGCCGGCGCGGTGTTGCGCTTCGCCATGGGCATGCTCGCTGATCGCTTGTCGCCGAAGACCGCCGGACTGATCGGCCAGGTCATCGTCATCTGCGCGCTGTTCGGCGCCTGGAAACTCGGCATCCACAGTTATGAACAGGCGCTGATCCTCGGACTGTTCCTCGGCATGGCCGGCGCGTCGTTCGCCGTGGCGCTGCCGCTGGCCTCGCAGTGGTACCCGCCAGAGCACCAAGGCAAAGCCATGGGCATCGCCGGCGCGGGCAACTCCGGCACCGTGTTCGCCGCGCTGCTGGCGCCAGTGATTGCCGCCGCGTTCGGCTGGAGCAATGTCTTCGGTTTCGCCCTGATCCCGCTGGTTTTGACCTTGGTGCTGTTCGCCCTGTTGGCAAAAAACGCCCCGCAGCGGCCAAAACCGAAAGCGATGGCCGACTACTTCAAGGCCCTCGGTGATCGCGACAGTTGGTGGTTCATGTTTTTCTACAGCGTCACCTTCGGCGGCTTCATCGGCCTGGCCAGCGCCCTGCCCGGTTACTTCAACGATCAATACGGTCTGAGCCCGGTGACCGCCGGCTATTACACCGCTGCCTGCGTATTCGGCGGTAGCCTGATGCGGCCATTGGGTGGCGCGCTGGCCGATCGCTTCGGCGGCATCCGCACCTTGCTGGCGATGTACACCGTCGCTGCGATCTGCATCGCAGCGGTGGGCTTCAATCTGCCAAGCTCTTACGCGGCGCTGGCGCTTTTCGTCTGCACCATGCTCGGCTTGGGTGCTGGCAACGGTGCGGTTTTCCAATTGGTGCCGCAGCGTTTTCGTCTGGAGATCGGCGTGATGACCGGGTTGATCGGCATGGCCGGCGGTATCGGCGGCTTCGCCCTCGCCGCCGGCATGGGCGCGATCAAGCAAAGCACCGGCAGTTATCAACTGGCGCTGTGGTTGTTCGCCAGCCTCGGTGTGTTGGCTTGGTTTGGCCTGCACGGCGTCAAGCGTCGCTGGAGAACCACCTGGGGCTCGGCGGCGGTGACAGCGGCGCGGGTCTGAGGCCTCAATGGCCCTGCAACTGAGCTTCGCCGAAGCCAGCGCCACCGGCCCGCGCGCGGAGAATCAGGACGCCCTGCGTTCAGTGACACCGGCGCCGGCACTGGCGGTGAGCAAGGGTTATCTGTTCGCCATCGCCGACGGCGTCAGCCAATGCGCCGATGGCGGCCTCGCCGCGCGTTCGACCTTGCAGGCGCTGGCGCTGGACTACTACGCGACGCCGGAAACCTGGAGCGTGGCCCAAGCGCTGGATCGCCTGCTGCTCGCGCAAAATCGCTGGCTGCAGGCCAACGGCGGCGGGCAACCGCTGCTGACCACGGTCAGCGCGCTGGTGATGCGCGGTCGGCGCTTCACCCTCGCCCACGTCGGCGATTGCCGGGTCTATCGCTGGCACGCCGAGCGCTTGCAGCGCATCAGCGAGGATCACGTCTGGGAGCAACCGGGCATGCAGCACGTGCTCAAACGTGCGCTCGGGCTCGATCAGCATCTGGTCCTGGATTTCCTCGACGGCGAACTGCGTGAGGGCGAAAGCTTCGTGCTGCTCAGCGACGGCGTCTGGTCGACCTTGGGCGATACCGCGATCGCCGCGATTCTGCGCGATCAAGTGGATCTGCACAGCGCGGCGCAAACCTTGGTCAACGCCGCGCATCTGGCCGGCAGTCAGGACAACGCCAGTGCCCTGCTGGTGCGCGTCGATGCGCTGGGCGAAGCGAGCATCGGCGATGCGCTGGTGCAATTGCAGCAATGGCCACTGCCGCCAACGCTGAAACCCGGGCAAGCGTTTGAAGGCTGGCAGGTGCAAGGCATCATCGGCCAGAGCCAGCAATCATTGCTGTATCGCGTGCTCGATAGCCAGGGCCAGTCTTGGCTGTTGAAGACCTTGCCGACGCGCCTGGCCGACGACCCGCAAGCCGGGCAGGCGCTGCTGTCGGAAGAATGGTTCCTAAAGCGCGTGGCCGGCCGGCATTTTCCGCAAATCCATGCCTGCACTCAGCGTCAACATTTGTATTACGTCATGCGCGAATACGCCGGGACGACGCTGGCCGACGTGTTTCAACACAGCGGCCCGTTGCCTTTGGCGCAGTGGCAGGACATCGCCGAGCGGCTGTTGCGCGCGGTCGGGCTGCTGCATCGACGGCAGATTCTGCATCGCGACATCAAACCGGAAAACCTGTTGCTGGGGGATGATGGCGAGCTGCGCCTGCTGGATTTCGGCCTGGCTTATTGCCCGGGACTGTCCAAGGACGCGCCGTCGACCCTGCCGGGAACGCCTGGTTTCATCGCCCCGGAAGCGTTTCGCGGCGAACCACCGAGTGCGCAGCAGGATTTGTACTCAGTCGGCGTCACTCTCTATTACCTGCTCACCGGGCATTTCCCCTATGGCGAGATCGAAGCGTTTCAGCGGCCCCGATTCGGCGTGCCGGTGAGTGCCAGTCGCTATCGCCCGGACTTGCCGGAATGGCTGGCGCAAAGTCTGGAACGCGGCGTCGCCGCCGATCCGCAGCAACGCTTCGAAACCGCTGAAGAGTGGCTGCTGGTGCTGGAACAGGGTGAGCGGCAAAGTTTGAGTGTGCGGCCCCGGCCTTTGTTGGAGCGGGAGCCGTTGAAGGTCTGGCGGACCATGGCGTTGGTGGCGTTGCTCGGGAATGTAGTGCTGCTGGTTTTGTTGTTTCACAGTTGAACCGCGCCGCGCCATTCGCGAGCAAGCTCGCTCCCACAGGGCATTTGTGAACACCACAGCCCCCTGTGGGAGCGAGCTTGCTCGCGAAGGCGTCAGCCCAATCACCACTACTCTATGTGCCTGAACGCTCCACGAACGGGCAACCCGCTTCGATTCGGTGCAAAAAATCAACGCTATAACCGCGCCTAACCAATAAAACCGCGCTTCGCGTAGTTGGCACAACCACTGCATTACCCTTTTCACCATACATAAAGCCCAACCTTCAACGACGAAGGCTGCGCTTCCCGAGAGAACGGGACCAGGACAAAGGCGTCCTCGCTAGGCAACTAGCGGGACGCCTTTTTTTGTTTGCGCAAAATTTGTCGAGCAAGGCCCGACGGCCCACCAGAGGCCAGCCGCAGCTCCCGGAGAACCTGATGAAAAAACTCAAACTGGTGATGATCGGCAATGGCATGGCCGGGGTGCGTACCCTGGAAGAACTGCTCAAGCTGAGCGACGAGCTCTACGACATCACCGTCTTCGGCGCCGAACCGCACACCAACTACAACCGCATCCTGCTGTCGCCGGTGCTGGCCGGCGAGCAGACGTTCGAAGAGATCGTCCTCAACGACCTCGACTGGTATCTGGAAAACAACATCAAGTTGCTGCTCAACCGCAAAGTGGTGGAGATCGACCGGGTCAAACGCCGAGTGATTGCCGAGGACGGCACCGAAGCCGAGTACGATCGCCTGCTGATCGCCACCGGCTCGACCCCGTTCATCCTGCCAATCCCCGGCAACACTTTGCAGGGCGTGATCGGCTATCGCGACATCGCCGACACCCAGGCCATGATCGACACCGCCAGGACCCACAAGCACGCCGTAGTCATCGGCGGCGGCCTGCTCGGCCTCGAAGCGGCCAATGGCCTGATGCTGCGTGGCATGCACGTCACCGTGGTGCACCTCGGCGAATGGCTGCTGGAGCGGCAACTGGACAAGACCAGCGGCCAGCTTCTGCAATCGGCGCTGGAATCCCGTGGCCTGCATTTTCGCCTGTGCGAACAGACCCAAGCCCTGCACGATGCCGGCAATGGTCGGGTCGGCTCGGTGCAGTTCAAGAACGGCGACATCATTCCTGCCGATCTGGTGGTGATGGCCGCCGGCATCCGCCCCAACACCGAACTGGCAGAAAAGGCCGGCATTCCGTGCAATCGCGGGATTCTGGTCAACGACACCCTGCAAACCTACGACCCGCGCATCTACGCAATCGGCGAATGCGCCAGCCATCGCGGCATTGCCTACGGCCTCGTTGCGCCGCTGTTCGAACAAGCCAAGGTTTGCGCCAATCACCTCGCGCAACTGGGTTTCGCTCGCTATCAGGGCTCGGTGACTTCGACCAAATTGAAAGTCACCGGCATCGACCTGTTCTCCGCCGGCGATTTCATGGGCGGCGAAGGCACCGAGACCATCACCCTCTCCGACCCGATCGGCGGCGTGTACAAAAAACTGGTGATCAAGGATGACGTGCTGGTCGGCGCCTGTCTGTACGGCGATACGGCAGATGGCGGTTGGTATTTCCGGCAGATTCGTGAGAATCACGCCATCGGCGAGATCCGCGATCACCTCATGTTCGGCGAAAACGCTTTAGGCGACGTAGGACATCAGGGCCAGGACAAAGCCATGGTCATGGCCGACAGCGCCGAAGTGTGTGGCTGCAACGGTGTGTGCAAGGGCACCATCGTCAAGGCGATTCAGGAACACGGCCTGTTCAGCGTCGATGAAGTGAAGAAACACACCAAGGCTGCCAGCTCCTGCGGCTCCTGCGCCGGCCTTGTTGAACAGATCCTGATCAATACAGTGGGTGGCGCGGCCGACGTCAAACCGAAAAGCGAAAAAGCCATCTGCGGTTGCAGCGACCTCAACCACGGGCAGATTCGTCAGGCGATCCGTCAGGAACACCTGCTGACCATCGCCGAGACCATGAGTTATCTGAACTGGCGCACGCCCAATGGCTGCGCGACCTGTCGCCCGGCGCTCAACTACTACCTGATTTCCACCTGGCCGGGCGAAGCCAAGGACGACCCGCAATCGCGTCTGATCAACGAACGCGCCCACGCCAACATCCAGAAGGACGGCACCTATTCGGTGGTGCCGCGCATGTGGGGCGGCGTGACCAACCCATCGGAACTGCGGCGGATCGCCGATGTGGCCGACAAGTACAACGTGCCGATGGTCAAGGTCACCGGCGGTCAGCGGATCGACTTGCTGGGGATCAAGAAACAGGACCTGCCCGGCGTCTGGAAAGACCTCGACATGCCGTCCGGCCACGCCTACGGCAAATCCATCCGCACCGTGAAAACCTGCGTCGGCAGCGAGTTCTGCCGCTTCGGCACGCAGAACTCGACGCAACTGGGCATCGAACTCGAGCACGACCTGTTCAACATGTGGTCGCCGCACAAAGTGAAGCTGGCCGTGTCCGGTTGCCCACGCAACTGCTCGGAAGCGGGCATCAAGGACGTAGGAATTATCGGCGTCGACTCCGGCTGGGAGATGTACATCGGTGGCAATGGCGGGATCAAGACCGAAGTCGCCGAGTTCTTCGTCAAGCTCAAGACCGCCGAAGAAGTCCGTGAATACAACGGCGCGTTCCTGCAGCTGTATCGCGAAGAAGCCTTCTACCTCGAGCGCACCGTGCACTACTTGCAACGGGTCGGCATGGAGCACATCAAGAAAAACGTGCTCGAAGACGCCGAGCGGCGCAAGGCCTTGAACGAACGCCTGCAATTCTCCCTGTCATTAGAACAGGACCCGTGGAAGGAGCGCCTGGCGCAGCCGCAACTGAAGAAAGAATTCGACGTGATCCCCGTGAAAAACCTGGAGGTGCCGGCATGAACTGGCTCGATATCTGTGCGCTGGAAGAGATCAACGCCCTCGGTTCGCGGATCATTGCCGGGCCGAAAGGAGACATCGCGATTTTTCGTACAAGCGACGACGAGGTTTTCGCCCTCGATGACCGCTGCCCGCACAAGGGCGGCCCGCTGTCGCAGGGCCTGATCTATGGCAAGCGCGTGGCCTGCCCGCTGCACAACTGGCAGATCGACCTGGAAACCGGCGAAGCTCAGGCGCCGGACATCGGCTGTGCCCATCACCATCCGGCGCGGGTCGAGAACGGCCGGGTGCAACTGGCCCTGCGGGACGCCATCTGATGAACCGCCAGACGACCGCCTCGACCTGCTGTTACTGCGGGGTCGGCTGCGGCGTACTGATCGAGCATGACGGCGAGCGCATGCTCGGCGTCAGCGGCGATCCGGCGCACCCGGCCAACTTCGGCAAACTGTGCAGCAAAGGCTCGACGCTGCACCTGACCGGCGACCTCGCCGCCCGCGCCTTGTACCCGGAACTGCGCCTGGGCAAAGGCCTGGCGCGCAGCCGTACTGACTGGGATACCGCCCTCGACCACGCGACCAACGTGTTCGCCGAAACCATCGCCGAGCACGGCCCGGACAGTGTGGCGTTCTACATCTCCGGGCAGTTGCTCACCGAGGACTACTATGCCTTCAACAAACTGGCGCGGGCGCTGGTCGGCACCAACAACATCGACAGTAATTCGCGGCTGTGCATGTCCTCGGCGGTGGTCGGCTACAAACGCAGCCTCGGCGCCGACGCACCGCCGTGCAGTTACGAAGACCTGGAGCTGAGCGACTGCGTGATGATCGTCGGCAGTAACATAGCCTACGCCCATCCGGTACTTTTCCGTCGACTTGAAGAAGCCAAATCCCGTCGCCCGCAGATGAAAGTCATCGTGATCGACCCGCGTCGCACCGACACCTGCGATTTGGCTGACCTGCATCTGGCGATTCTTCCGGGCACAGATGTCGCGTTGTTCCATGGGATTTTGCATCTGCTGCTGTGGGAAGACTGGATCGATCGCGATTTCATCAAGGCGCACACCGAAGGCCTCGCCGAACTCAAAACGCTGGTCCGCGATTACACCCCGCAGATGGTTGCGCAACTGTGTGGCATCAGCATCGAGCAACTGCAGCAATGCGCAGAATGGGTCGGCACGGCGCCGAGCTTCCTGTCGCTGTGGTGCATGGGCCTGAATCAGTCCACCGCCGGCAGCGCAAAAAACAGTGCGCTGATCAATCTGCACCTGGCCACCGGGCAAATTGGCCGGCCCGGTGCAGGACCTTTCTCCCTGACCGGTCAGCCGAACGCCATGGGCGGGCGGGAAACCGGCAGTCTGTCGAATCTGCTGCCCGGTCACCGCGATGCCGCCAACCCGGAACATCGCGCCGAAGTGGCGGCGTACTGGGGGGTGGAGAGCTTGCCCGAGGCGCCGGGCCTGAGCGCCATCGAACTGTTCGAAAACCTGCGCAGCGGCAAAATCAAAGCGCTGTGGATTGCCTGTACCAATCCGGCGCAATCGATGCCTGATCAGAGCGCAGTCCGCGCAGCGCTTGAGGCCTGCCCTTTTGTGGTGTTGCAGGAAGCTTTTCGCACCACCGAAACCGCTGCGTTTGCCGATCTGCTGTTACCCGCCGCCAGTTGGGGCGAGAAAGAAGGTTCGGTGACCAACTCCGAGCGGCGCATTTCCCACGTGCGCAAAGCGGTTGTCGCACCAGGCGAAGCGCGACCGGACTGGGCGATCACGGTGGATTTCGCACAGCGTCTGGAGAAACGTCTGCGCCCCAAGCAGCCAAGCCTGTTCGCTTTCGATCAACCTTCGCAGTTGTTTGATGAATTCAAAGCGCTGACCCGTGGGCGAGACCTGGATCTGTCCGGGATCAGTCATGCCTTGATCGACGAGATCGGTCCGCAGCAATGGCCCTTCCCTGCCGGCGCCCGGCAAGGCACGCCACGCTTGTACGGCGACGGCATTTTTCCTACAGCCAGTGGCCGCGCGCAGTTCATTGCCGATCCGTACCGCGCCGCCAAGGAACAACGCGACGCGCGCTTCCCGCTGACTTTGATCACCGGCCGCCTGCGTGACCAGTGGCACGGCATGAGCCGCACCGGCACCGCCGCGCAATTGTTCGGCCACGTCAGCGAAGCCGTGCTGAGCCTGCACCCGGACGAAATGCGCCGGCACCGCTTGCAGCCCGGCGATCTGGTCAATCTGAAAAGCCGCCGTGGCGCGGTGATTGTTGCGGTCGGCAACGACGACAGCGTGCGTCCGGGCCAGGCGTTTCTGCCGATGCACTGGGGCGATCGCTATCTCAAGGGCGGCGTCAACACGCTGACCTTGCCGGCTTTTGATCCACTGTCCAAACAACCGGAGCTCAAGCACAGCGGCGTGCGTCTGGAGGCAGTCAACCTGCCGTGGCAGCTGTTCGCCTTGATCGAGGGTGATGTTCAACGGCATTTCGAGACGCTACGACCGCTGTGCGAGGCGTTTTCCTACGTCAGCCTCAGCCTTGTCGGTCGTGACCGGCCAGCGCTGCTGATACGCGCTGCACACGGCCAGGCGCCGGATCCACAGCTGCTGGGCGAGATCGACCAGTGCCTGTCACTGCTGGATGGCCCGGTTCTGGCCTATGACGATCCGCGTCGCGCCATTGGCAAGCGGGTGCGCATCGAAAACGGCCGTATCACTGCGATTCGCCTCGCCGGCGAAACCCTTGCGCAACACTGGTTGCAGAGCCTGTGGCTGGAGGGCCGCGCCGACCAACAACTGCGGCGCTGGCTGCTCGCGCCGATGAGCGCGCCGCCCGGCACTGTCGGAGCGATCGCCACCGACAAGACCTTGTGCAATTGCGAAAACGTCAGCCTCAACGCAGTCTGCGCCGGCATTCGCCAGGGCCTGGATCTGCAAGGCCTGAAAAAAACTCTCCGATGCGGTACGCAATGCGGTTCCTGCGTGCCGGAAATCAAGCGTCTGCTGGCTGCCGAAGCGCGGCCGGTCGCGGTCATTTAACGAGGACAACACCATGAATGCGAAAGTCTGGCTGGTGGGCGCAGGCCCTGGCGATCCGGAGTTGCTGACGCTCAAAGCGGTGCGCGCGTTGCGCGAGGCCGATGTGGTGATGATCGATGATCTGGTCAACGACGCGGTGCTGGAGCACTGCCCGGCTGCGCGGGTTATTCCCGTCGGCAAGCGCGGCGGCTGCCGTTCGACGCCACAGGCATTCATCCATCGGCTGATGCTGCGTTATGCACGCCAGGGCAAATGCGTCGTGCGGCTCAAGGGCGGCGATCCGTGCATTTTCGGCCGCGGTGGCGAAGAAGCGCAGTGGCTGCGCGAGCGCGGTGTTGAAGTGGAACTGGTCAATGGCATCACCGCAGGACTGGCCGGGGCGACCCAGTGCGATATTCCGCTGACGTTGCGGGGCGTGGCGCGCGGAGTAACGTTGGTGACTGCGCACACCCAGGATGACAGCCAGTTGAACTGGCAGGCGCTGGCGCAAGGCGGGACGACGCTGGTGATCTATATGGGGGTGGCCAAGCTGGGCGAGATTCGTGATCAGCTGCTGGCCGGAGGGATGGCGGCGGATACGCCGGTGGCGATGATCGAAAACGCCTCGTTGGTGCATCAGCGTGAATGTCGCAGTGATTTGACTGCGATGGCTGAGGATGCCTCGGCGTTTGAATTGAAGAGCCCGGCGATTCTGGTGATTGGCGCGGTGGCGGCCGCTGCTCAAGAGCAAAAGATCGCAGCCTTCGGTAGCTCCGGGACGGCGTACAACGCGCAGGCGCTTTAAGCGGCGAAGCCAAATCGCAGACAAAGAAAAGCCCGGCCTGAGCCGGGCTTTTCCATCAGCGGCAGCTAATTACTTAGCTTGAGCTTCAACCTGCGCTTCTACGCGACGGTTTACAGCGCGGCCAGCGTCAGTTTTGTTGTCAGCAACTGGGCGGGATTCGCCGTAGCCAACAGACTGAACGCGGGACGATTCAACACCGTACTGGTTGGTCAGAACTTGCTTAACGGCGTTTGCACGACGCTCGGACAGTTTCTGGTTGTAAGCGTCAGGACCGACGGAGTCAGTGTGACCTTCAACAGTAGTGGTGGTGGATGGGTACTGCTTCATGAAGTCAGCCAGGTTCTTGATGTCGCCGTAGCTGTTTGGCTTGACTACCGACTTGTCGAAGTCGAATTTCACGTCCAGCTCAACACGAACAACTTCAGCAACTGCTGGGCAGCCATCAGCGTCAACGGTTACGTTGGCTGGGGTGTCCGGGCACTTGTCAACGTTGTCGCAAACGCCATCGTTGTCGCTGTCGGAGCAGACTTCAGCAGGTGCTGGAACTGGAGCAGCAGCTGGCTTGGAGCCGCCACCGAAGTTCACACCGATACCGACGCTAGGAGCCCACTCGGTGTCGCCCTGGTCGATGTTGTACTGAGCTTCAACGCCGGCACGGGCGTAGAAGTTCTCGGTGAAGTACAGCTTGGCACCGCCGCCAACGTTGGCGAAGGTGGAACGGTTACGACCGTTCGAACCGTTCTGGTCGATGCTCTGGTCAGAGAAACCGGCCGAAACGTATGGACGAATCATGTCGCCTGGGTTGTTGAAGTGGTACAGAGCGTCCAGAGCGGTGTTAGCGCCTTTGACGTTCTTGCCATCGTCGGCACGTACGTTGTGCACTTCGTCGTAGCCCAGACGCAGTTCAACGTCGTCGGTCAGGAAGTAACCGATCGAACCGCCGAACAGGTTGCCGTTGTTCTTGAAGTTACGAGCGCTGTCGAATTGTTCTTTCTTAGCGAAGCCTTCGATTTCAACTGCGCCTTGGCCTTGTGCCAGAGCGCCGATCGAAGTGGCGGCAATCAGAGAACCAATGGCCAAGCCCAAGGTGTTTTTCAGTTTCATCCGTTAAATCCCCATCTGGTGATTGTGAAGCAGTCCCGCAAACCGGGGGACAACTCGGCGGCAAGTCTATCAGAACTTGCCTACACGTAAGAGATATTTGCGCTGAACTAAGTTTCAGCAATGCCTGCAAATTTCTCACGCAATTTATCTAGAGCGCGTTTGTAACGCATTTTTGTCGCACTCAAACCCATGTGCATGATGTCTGCGATCTCCTGAAACTCCAGCTCTGCGACAAATCGTAGCACCAGAATTTCGCGGTCAATCGGATTCACATACACCAGCCAGCGATCAAGCCCACCCTTCTCCTCCGGCTTCGGCGCCTTTTCTTCAGACGCTTCTTCAAGAGGGTCCAGACTGAGAGCGTCCATCAAGCGACGCTTACGCCGTTCCTTCCGATACTGCGTGATGCATTCGTTGTAAGTGATGCTGTAAAGCCAGGTTTTGAACTTCGATTTCCCCTCGAAGTTCTTCAGGCCATACAGCACCTTCAGCATCACTTCCTGACAGACATCGTCTGCGTCGCGATCGTTCCCAAGATATCTCGCGCAGACGTTAAATAATGTTCGCTGGTAACGCCGCATCAACTCTTCGTAGGCGCGCGTTACGTGAAACAGCTCGGTATGCGAGCGCGCGACCAACTCCTCATCAGAGAGCTCGCGGGGGTCGTAGCGCGTGGATAGCGGTTGGGCTTTATTCAAAACAAGTCGTGCCGACAGTCAGGTCAATGTCCGCCACAACCAGCCTCGGCTGGCATTTTGCGGCGGCATACATTAGCAGGGTTTGCCGGTTTAGCGGCTACTCACATGCTGTTCCAGCAGGATCCGATTGGAGAGAGAGACTAGCTCACCCTCATCGGTCAGCAATGTGGTTTTAACCGTGCCGATCTCTTCGATCTGGCCTTCGACCTCGCCAACACGCACTTGTTGCCCAACCTCGTACAGCTCACGCACATAGATTCCCGCAAGAATCTGACCGGCGATTTCCCGGCTTCCCAAACCCATGGCCAGCGCAACTGCCAGACCAACGGTAATCAATACGATGACAATCACATGGTTCAGCAGGTCGGTCTTGACCTCGAGCTGGCTGATCGCAACCGAAATGCTGATGATGATCACCAGCCCCTGCGCGATCCGTCCCAACCCCGAAGCGTAGTCCAGGCCTACGCCTTCTGCTGCGCCGCGCACCAGCCCGTTGGCCAGTTGCGCGAGCAGCACACCGACCAGCAACACCAGCGCGGCGCCGAATACTTTCGGCAGATACAACGCCAGCATGTCCAGCGTAGCTGAAACTCGTTCAAGGCCAAGGGATTCTGCCGCAGATACCAGAAAAATCAGCAGAACGAACCAGTAGACGATTTTACCGATCAGCGTCGAGATCGGCACCTGCAGCCCGGCGCGCGACATCAACTTGGTCAACCCGGTGCCGCCCATCAGGCGATCAAGGCCGAGTTTGGCGAGCAATTTGGAGAGCAAGGTGTCGAGCAGCTTGGCCACGACGAAACCCAGCAGCAGCACAACCAGTGCGCCGAACAGGTTCGGAATGAAATTAGCGACTTTGGTCCACAACGCAGTCATTGCAGTGACGAGGCTCTGAGTCCAGAGATCAAGTTCCATATTCAATCAGCCTTATCAGCAGTGCGAGCAGTGGTTTTACGAAGACGGGAAACCGGCGAGACATGCGCCGAGCCATTGTTCAGGGCAATCATCAGCGCGGGCAGCCAGCGGCCCAGCAGGCTGAACAGATCACCGGCGCCGACCTGGCGGTTGGCGGTTTTGAGTACGCGGCCAAGGCACGCATCGTCGTCGCGGCTGGACGGCGAAGCGTTGAGCATGTCGCGCAAAGACTGTTCAAACGGATCGTGCATACGCACCTCTCGTGATGTCTGTGAAAGACGCGGGCAGATTTATTCGGGTCACATGCGCCATGTTCACACCCAGCGCAATCGACGGAACAACCACCACTGGCCGCATGCCAGGGCGAGCACCGTCAGACAGGCGATCAGGAAGCCATACGGGCTTTCGGCGAACGGAATACCGCCGACATTTATCCCGAGCAGACCGGTGATGAAACTCATCGGTAAAAAGATGCAGGTAATGATGCCGAAGCGGTACATGGTGCGGTTCATGTGCACGCTCAAACGCCGGTCTTCGGCCTCCAGCACAAGCCCCACGCGCTCTCGGGTCAATTCGAGCTCTTCCAGATAACGGGTCAGGCTGTTGTTCAATTCGTTCCAGTAGTCGGCGTCGTCTTCGACGAACCACGGCAGTTTGATCCGCGTCAGCTGTCCGAAAATATCCCGCTGTGGGGCGAGAAAACGCTTCAGCCCAGCGGCTCTGCGGCGGATGTGCAAAATGGCCCCATGCTCGGGGGTATACCGTTCGTCGGCGTCGAGTTTTTCTTCCTCTTCATCCACCACTTCCGACAGGCATGTGACCAGATCCTGCACTTTATTGGTGAGGAACTGCGCCAGATACAGCATCAATTCCGAAGAAGTTTTCGGCCCTTTGCCCTCAACGAGGAGCGCCAGCAACTCATCCGTAGCCCGCAACGGACGCAAGCGCAGGGAAATCACTCGCTGAGCCGAGGCGAAAATCCGCACCGAGACCATGTCTTCCGGCTCGGCGCCCGGGTTGAGATTGACCCCGCGCAGAAACAGCAGCAGCTCGGAGTCGGGCAATGGCAACAGACGCGGGCGAGTATTCTCTTCCAGCAACAGATCGCAGGTGAATTCATTGAGCCCGCTGGACTTGCGCAGCCAGGTCTGGGTCTGCGGATGGCTGCGATCCCAGTGCAGCCACAGGCTTTCATGGGCCTGCAGCTGCAAATCGTCGAGCTCAGTCCGGGCTATCGAACGCGCACCGCCCTTGCCATCAAGCACCAGGGCATGCACCAGCCCCCATTGCGCGTTTTCTTCCTCGAACATCCGCATCCCTTGTCGAAAAGCTTATTCAGGCATTTTCAGCGGGCTCGGCGACACGATCACGCCGTTGTTGTCCGCATAAATGTATTGGCCTGGGTGGAACGTCACGCCGGCGAACGTCACCGGGACGTTGAGGTCGCCAATGCCGCGCTTGTCGGTTTTCATCGGGTGACTGGCCAGCGCCTGCACACCGAGATCGGTCTGCGCAATGACGTCGACGTCACGGATGCACCCGTAGATCACCAGCCCCTCCCAACCGTTCTGCGCGGCCTTGGCGGCGATCATGTCGCCCAGCAGGGCGCGGCGCAGCGAACCGCCGCCATCGACCACCAGCACTTTGCCTTTGCCGTTGAGTTCGGCCTGCTCCTTGACCAGCGAATTGTCTTCGAAGCACTTGATGGTCACGATTTCGCCGCCGAAGGAATCCCGGCCGCCGAAATTGCTGAACATCGGTTCCAGCACCTGCACCAGCTCCGGGTAGGCGTCGCACAAGTCAGGCGTAAGGTAATGTTCCATCGAAAAACTCCTGTAACAAGGAAGACGATCAAGGATGCCGCATTCTGATGAGACGAGTTCCGGCGGTCGCTGTTTACCTTAGTCCATGCCATGGTCGCTGACGCAACCTGAACAAACCCTGAAACGTAATAGCTAAACAGTCACGAAATATGACCAGAACCGCACAATGCGTCATATCTTAGCCGCAAGCCAGGCTGAACGGAACGCCCCTCACACCGCAGCGGCCAGATCCGTCGTCTGCGCCAGCAACGGCGTCTGCTGATCGTTCAACCAGCGCGCCACCAGCGGCCACACTTCAGCCTGCGCTGCTTTGCTCACCAACATTTCGACATGGCCGAAATTGTCCGAGAAGCCCTGCTCGCGGCCCAGGTTGATGAACTGCTTGCACTCTGAGCCGATCTGCTCGAACAGCTTACGGCAGGCCCACGCTGGATCCTGATGATCCCCCGCTGCGGTCACCGCCAGCACCGGCACCTGCACCTCGGCAAGTCCGGCCCACCAGTCCTTTTCCTTGTCGCCGAAGCGGCCGAACAAGCCGTACCAGCGCATGCTTTCGATGGCCAGGCCGATCGGCTCGTCTTCCGGGCCGCGTTTGAGGCGTGAGCCGGACAACTGCGCGAAACGTTTGAGAATAAAGCGCCCGCCCCACTCCACCGGTGGGATTTTCAACGGCCAGTAGGTGCGGCTAACCTGCGTGCCGAAAAACGCCGCCGAGGCCACGGCCGGTTCGCCGAGATATTCGCCACCGAGCGCCGCCGCCAGGGTGATGCCGCCCAGCGAATGGCCGATCCAGTGCGGGATCTGTCCGCTCTGCTCACGCACGAACGCGGCAATCGCCGGCAGATCGTAGCGGGCGTAGTCGGCCACACGATTTCGCCGATAGTCTTCGTTGCGCTGAGACAGGCCGTGACCGCGCATTTCCGGGATCCACACGTCGAAGCCCAGCCGCGTCAGATACGCGCCGAGCCCGAGGCCTTTGGGGGAAAACCAGAAGCGCCGATTGGAAAAGCTGCCGTGCAACAGAATCACCGGCACGCCGCGTGGCGCCGTGTCATCGGCCATGCCCAGGCGGGTGACGGCGATCTCCACGGACCAGTCCGGGCTGTTGCCGGGTTTCAATCGATAGACGTCTTCGCTCAGATCGCCGCGCCGCTCGGCGCTGATCAGCGCGACAGGAAACAGGTTGCTGCTGCTTTGCATAATGCTCTTGCACAAAAAAGGGCGGCATCCGCTGGAGCCCGCCCTACTTCAATCTCAAGGCCCGCTCCCACATGGGGCGCGGGCCAATTACATACTGATCAAGCCTGGCCTTCGGCGAGGAAGAACCAGGTTTCCAGCACGGTGTCCGGGTTCAGCGACACGCTTTCGATGCCCTGTTCCATCAGCCACTTGGCCAGATCCGGGTGGTCCGAAGGACCCTGACCGCAGATGCCGATGTACTTGCCGGCCTTGTTGCAGGCCTGAATGGCGTTGGCCAACAGCTTCTTCACCGCCGGATTCCGCTCGTCGAACAGGTGCGCGATGATCCCGGAGTCACGGTCCAGACCCAAAGTCAGTTGGGTCAGGTCGTTGGAGCCGATCGAGAAACCGTCGAAGAATTCGAGGAATTCCTCGGCCAGAATCGCGTTGGATGGCAGTTCGCACATCATGATCACGCGCAGACCGTTCTCGCCGCGCTTCAAGCCGTTCTCGGCGAGCAGATCGACCACCTGGCTGGCTTCGCCCAGAGTACGGACGAACGGCACCATGATTTCAACGTTAGTCAGGCCCATCTCGTTGCGCACACGTTTCAGCGCGCGGCATTCGAGCTCGAAGCAATCGCGGAACGATTCGCTGATGTAACGCGAAGCACCACGGAAACCCAGCATCGGGTTCTCTTCTTCCGGCTCGTAGAGCTTGCCGCCGATCAGGTTGGCGTATTCGTTGGACTTAAAGTCCGACAGACGCACGATGACTTTTTTCGGCGTGAACGCTGCAGCCAGGGTGCTGATGCCTTCCACCAGTTTGTCGACGTAGAAGTCGACCGGGTCGCTGTAACCGGCAATACGCTTGTCGACGCTGTCCTTGATTTCCTGCGGCAGGCCGTCGTAGTTCAACAGCGCTTTCGGGTGCACGCCGATCATGCGGTTGATGATGAATTCCAGACGCGCCAGACCAACGCCGGCGTTCGGCAATTGCGCGAAGTCGAAGGCGCGATCCGGATTGCCGACGTTCATCATGATCTTGAACGGCAGCTCCGGCATGGCGTCGACGGAGTTCTTCTTGATGTCGAAGCCCAGTTCGCCTTCGAAGATGTAGCCGGTGTCGCCTTCGGCGCAGGACACGGTCACGCCCTGGCCATCCTTCAGCAGCTGGGTGGCGTTGCCGCAACCGACCACCGCCGGAATGCCCAGCTCACGGGCGATGATCGCCGCGTGGCAGGTACGCCCGCCACGGTTGGTGACGATCGCGCTGGCGCGCTTCATCACTGGTTCCCAGTCCGGGTCGGTCATGTCGGAAACCAGCACGTCGCCCGGCTGGACTTTGTCCATTTCCGAGACGTCTTTGATGATCCGTACTTTGCCGGCGCCGATGCGCTGGCCGATCGCCCGACCTTCCACCAGCACGGTGCCGGTCTCTTTCAGCAGGTAACGTTCCATGACGTTGGCCTGGGTGCGGCTTTTCACGGTTTCCGGACGCGCCTGCACGATGTACAGCTTGCCGTCGTCACCGTCCTTGGCCCACTCGATGTCCATCGGGCAGCCGTAGTGCTTCTCGATGATCATCGCCTGCTTGGCCAGCTCACTGACTTCGGCGTCCGTCAGGCAGAAACGCGCGCGTTCGGCCTTGTCGACATCGACAGTCTTGACCGAACGACCGGCCTTGGCCTCGTCGCCGTAGATCATCTTGATGGCTTTGCTGCCCAGATTGCGACGCAGGATGGCCGGACGACCGGCCTCCAGCGTGCCTTTGTGGACGTAGAACTCATCCGGGTTGACCGCGCCTTGTACGACGGTTTCACCCAGGCCGTAAGCGCCGGTGATGAACACCACGTCACGGAAACCCGATTCGGTATCGAGGGTGAACATCACGCCGGCGGTGCCGGTTTCCGAACGCACCATGCGCTGCACGCCAGCCGACAGGGCGACCAGTTTGTGGTCGAAGCCCTGGTGCACGCGGTAGGAAATCGCACGGTCGTTGAACAGCGAAGCGAACACCTCTTTGGCGGCGCGGATAACGTTTTCCACACCACGGATGTTCAGGAAGGTTTCCTGCTGACCGGCGAAGGACGCGTCCGGCAGGTCTTCGGCGGTGGCGGAAGAACGCACGGCCACGGCCACATCAGGATTGCCCGCCGACAGCGCGGCGAACGCGGTGCGGATCTCGGCATTCAGTTTTTCGGGAAATTCGGCTTCCATGATCCATTGGCGGATCTGCGCACCGGTCTTGGCCAGGGCATTGACGTCGTCGACGTCGAGCGCGTCGAGGGCCTTGTGGATCTGCTCGTTCAGGCCGCTCAGTTCGAGGAAGTCACGATAGGCCTGAGCCGTCGTGGCGAAGCCGCCGGGGACCGAAACACCGGCGCCTGCCAGGTTACTGATCATCTCGCCCAGGGATGCGTTCTTGCCCCCCACATGCTCAACATCGTGTTTGCCGAGCTTATCGAGGGAAACTACGTACTCTACCAAGGTGATCTCTCCACTAACTGTGTTGGAAAAGCTCAGAAACCGGCGGCCCGGGGGAGCCTTGGCCGGTTGTATGGCCTGGACCTGGAAAATAAGTGAGAATGCGGGCCAATGGCGGCCGGCAAATCGCGCCTATCATATCCAAGATTCGTTACTAGCTTAAGGCCCAAGGTGCAAATGAAACGATCTGCTTTCTTCATCTCCGATGGCACCGGCATTACCGCCGAAACCCTGGGTCAAAGCCTGTTGGCGCAGTTCGAAAACATTACCTTCAGCAAATTCACGCGGCCCTACATCGACAGCGTGGAAAAAGCGCGGGCCATGGTACAACAAATCAACAAAGCCGCTGAAACCGACGGCTTTCGGCCGATCATCTTCGACACCATCGTCAATCAGGACATTCGTGAGATTCTCGCAACGTCCAATGGTTTCATGATCGACATTTTCTCGACCTTCCTCGCGCCGCTCGAACAGGAGCTCACCGAGCATTCTTCCTACACCGTCGGCAAATCCCATTCCATCGGGCACAACTCCAATTACATGGAGCGCATCGAGGCGGTGAACTTCGCCCTCGACAACGATGACGGCGCGCGCACCCACTATTACGACAAAGCCGATCTGATACTAGTGGGCGTGTCGCGATGCGGCAAAACGCCGACGTGTCTGTACATGGCCATGCAGTTCGGCATCCGCGCGGCCAACTATCCGCTGACCGAAGACGACATGGAGCGCCTGACCCTGCCGACGGCCCTGCGCGCCCATCAGCACAAGCTGTTCGGCCTGACCATCGACCCCGACCGCCTGACTGCGATCCGCAACGAGCGCAAGCCCAACAGCCGTTATTCGAGCTACGCCCAGTGCGAATTCGAAGTGCGCGAAGTGGAGAACCTGTTCCGCCGCGAAAACATTCCGCATATCAATTCCACGCATTTCTCGGTGGAAGAGATTTCGGCGAAGATTCTGGTGGAGAAAGGCGTTGAGCGGCGGTTCAAGTAGTCCGGCGTTGCCTGATCTGGCGCCTTCGCGAGCAGGCTCGCTCCCACAGTGGACCTGCATCGTAACGACTGTGGGAGCGAGCC
>NZ_JASCPT010000102.1:0-18978 GCF_029959775.1 Pseudomonas sp. PS01270
ATATTGTCTACCATACCCAAACGCAAATGCGTTTTGATTTCAACCCCCTCACTTAGATATAAAACACTTCATCGTTGGTCATACGGGACATGGTTCACCACCCAGCTAAGAGCGCAGAGTTAGCTGCCATCACCCAAAGCGCCCTCCTCTCCAGTTACAGGCGGTTGCTGAGCAGGACGACCCTCAACCTGGTCTTGCTCCGCGATGCTTTCAAGGCACCGCTCAATGAACTTGAGTTCTTCCTCCAATTCAACGGCACGCTTTTCCATTACACCCAAGGCGGCCTGTCGCTCTTGTTGCAAAGCTGCGGGGGCCCGCGCCAGTCCCGGCATTTTCTTGCGGTTCCACTCTATTTTGGCAGAAAGGTCAGCGAGAAACTTTTCCCCGGAAGCCTTCTTTCTCAGGGTGAACAACTGACACTCAAGCAAACGGATGGCATCGTAGATTTTGACGATTTCCTTACTGGTCTTGGAATGGACAAAATTGAGGCTTCCCTCGTCGAAGGCATGGTGCTCCTGGTTTTGGCCCCGCCAGTTCACAAGGTCATTCTTGATAATATCGAAGTGGGTCAGGTCGTACTTGATGTACGGCTCAACCAGCGCAAACGTCTTCTCAAGGCTGAGCTGAAGAAACATATTGTTCTTCACGCTCAGCTTGCCGAACTGGGCTGTGATTGAGAGCCCCTTATCGATACAAAATTCCAAAACCATGGACTCAAACCAGATACGACAATATACCAGCGCCTGGCGTATATCGTAGACCGACAGCGCCATGTGAACTTTCTTCTGAAAACCACCGGCGTAATTAATCGCAACGATCCCTTTATTCGTGTACGTCAAGACATTGCTGGTAAATTGATCTGCTTGCGAATGACGATCGACAATGATGCAAAAACGCTCCCAAAAGAGGCGATCATGAGTCGTTACCACCATCTGAATTTGGCTCAGATACTCATCATCAAAGAACAAATCGATGATATTGGAGCGGTGGTCACTGTCGATGGCATTAACAACGTCATCGAACACGATCAAAGGGTATTTGTTTTTTTGAGCCATCGCGAGCAGCAACGACAACCCCAAAGCCCTCAGGTGCCCCTCGCTCAAGGTTGTGAAGGCATCCAGGGAGGATCCATTGACGTTGGTTATCTTGATCCTATAGCCGCTACCATCGTTCTCGAAGCTCAGCGACTGAATCTGCTCGTGCTCATCATCATGGTTGTTGATGGCCCTGTAATACTCAGCGGCCTTGGCCTCGATGCCCGTAATACGTTCCTTCTCCAGGCTAAGCTTGTAGTCTTGGAGATCACGATGGAGATTGCCGTACTCGGCCTCCAGGTTACGCAGCAGTTGATTGAAATGACTGTTATCACTGGCGTCGTTGAGCAGCGTTTCCCTTCTTTTCGAGAGATCCGCCATCTTTGTGTTCGTGACCTGGATGCTGCTTTCGAGCGCTTTTTTCTCATCAAAGCGCTGTCTAAGTGTTTCGCAGAGCTGTTTCAAATCTCCAGCTTCGCGCTCAAGTCGTTCTGCGTGGGCTTCGGCCATCCCCACCTCGCCATGTTTGACATGGCAAGCGTGAAGGTAGCACTCAATAGCTGGGTACTGACCCGCATACAGCGTGACAAAGAGTTCGATGACTCCAGAGGCGACCTCCGTTCGATCGGTAGCGGAATGAAAATCGCCAAGCTCGCTGACCAGCTCCTCCATATGCACTTCACATGGAACGCCGGCTTGCTCATTCGATCGGATGGTGGCCACCGCAGTGGCGATTATCGAGGCCAAGCGAGCCATGCGATGCTCGTTTTGGCGCTTCGACTGCTTGAGTTGCTCCAAGACACTCAGCTCTAGAAGCTCACGCTTGGCGTGCTCAAAGGGGTTTTCGACGACTCGATCCAGCGGAGTGTTGCAAGCCGGACAGGTGTCTCCTGCACAGTCATGCTCTACAGCTTGCAGTGCTAGGTAGATAGCCTGGTAATTGACTTCACTGGCGCGCTTGAGAAGCTCGGCCTCGATCGAAACCTTCCGCGCGAGCAAGCGCTTGCTAATTCCACAGGTTCTAGCGATCTGCTTGAGGGTGAACACCACAGGCGCTTGAGCAGAACGCAGACGCTCAGCTTTACGGATCATGGTCTCAATTCGCTTCGGGAGCCGACGCGATCTGAAAGGTACGTAGTAGTCCTGGTCTACCCGCAACCCCAACAACTGACACACGCTGGCCACGAGTGACTGGAGCTGCGCAAGATGCGCTCGGCGCTGCCCGCCAAGGTCTGATCGATCGCGTGCCAACGCTGCGAGCTCATCAGCCCTGTCAGGCCGCATGTAGTCTTTCAGCACGAAACTCTCAGGGCGAACGAATCGAGAAATGACCTCCTGCAGCTCCTCCAGACCGAACAACGTGGCAATCACATCGCTCTCAGCACTGCCGGTGTCCTTGGAACCCAGCAACGAGAATTCTTGAAGGCGGTTGCGATCAATGAAGCAGCTCGACCAGGTGAGGCTTTGTATGACTTTCGCTTTGCTCGTATCGCGGAGCTCAAGCATGGGCCGGCTTGAACCACGAGCAATGTATTGCTTGACCTTAGTTTTACGCCTGAGCGCCTCTTTGATCGCTCCGGTGGTGCCAATCTCAAGCGCTTCGCACAGGGAAGATTTTCCTCCGCCATTAGGGGCGTAGAAAATATTCTTGAGCTTGCTGAATCGAAGCGTGGTGCCTTGGTCATCAGCGCCGAACTCACCAAATCCCCGGAAGTTCTTGACCCTAAGAGAGTCCAAAGGACTAAGGCCCGACGGCGCGACCCAGTCGAGCTCCGGCCTGTTATCGAGCACCCTTTTGAAACGTACAGCTGCTCGCTGGTAATCACGACCAAGCAGCGCATCTGAGGCTGTCGAGATGTGAGACTTGATATGGTCGGAGTAGCGCCCCTTACCCTGATATGCCTGGTACATACACCACAGCAACACTAGGTAAGCGTCTGAACGCCCTTCAAGATTCTGCCTCGCAAAACTCAAAAGGTACTGGCTCATTGCACCTCCTCCTTGGTGCGTACCAGCGTATCCGGACTGAAATTAGAAAGCCATCACTCCTGCCTTGGATACTCGGGGGAGGCAGTGCGAAGGAGAGAGCTCATGCGCAGCATGGAAATTTCCTGATCATCGAGCCCATGGGGGCCCACCGCTAAAACGTTCTTCGATAAAAGCTCTGAACGCAGCAGAGGTAGCCGAGCCGAATTGAGCAGATGGCCGAACGAGATAGATGGCGACATCGATGTCGAGCTGCCAGTCCGGCAAAACTCTAATCAGATGACCCTTCGCCAAGTCTTTCATTACCATCCACTCGCCGCTGGCCAAGATACGCGTGCAGGTGAAAAGCTTCGAAGCGATCTGCAAGATGATCGAGGCAGGTCTGGGCATCGGCATCCTGCCCAAGATTGCCGCCGAAGCCTTCGCTCAGGAGCTGAACCTTCGGCTTGTGCCGCTCGCCGATGCCTGGGCCATCCGGCAGATGTACGTCTGCTGCCGGGAGGAGGAGCTACCGGTTTCAGTGCAAAAGATGCTTGACCATTTGATTGCTGACATCGCCTGATGCCATGCATCTCCATCAATCATTTACTTTGGCCTGTCAGGCATATGCATCGGGTCTGGCTGGTACACCGCGTACTTCGTGTGCGCAAATGGATATACAGCAGACCATTTCGAGTAGGTCAAGTAGCAGTCTGTGACTGTCAAAAATCAACCACAAAATGTACTACTAAGCATAATCCTCATCGTAATCTCTATAGCTTAGATTTCGCACTGACTTGACCCCATTAACATACCAGCAGACATCACCACTTTGAATACCAAGATCATGCATCCAAGGTGTAGTGGAGCATAGTTCAGGATTTTTTCTTGCATCTTTGAGAGGGCATACTTTGAGGTATGGGCAGCTTAGCTCGTGAGGACTATTTACTAGCTCGCTAGTGTTATTGAAACTGGCTTTCTGAGAAAGATGAAGGTGCGAATACTGTATTGCGGCCTGCAGAGTTGAGATAGCACCAAAAGTCGCCTCTGGAAGGTTTGCGACCCCATTTCCCATCCAATAATATTCGGCCCCTTCGTCGAACTTATTCTGAATGATACATCTCGGGGGAAGATTTCCCCCTTGGATTATGTCACTAAAAGCCTGGAGCGTTAATGGCTCCTGGATAAACAGAAGTTCAAAGAAAGGATCTTCGACCCTCTTATTGAAAGCACTCCTAACGATACCGTCTAGCATCTTCATACCGTCACTCACTGACGTACCAACGAAAACACTATCTAGAAGCTGGCTTATGGTTTTATTGTATCCTTCCATTACCTCTTGATGTTCCTTGGCCATGCTTGCTGTGAACTGTTCAAAAAGCTCATCACTGTGCTTTAAGGCAGCCGTCGCAGCTTTGAGCCCCCAAGAAGGAATCGTATTTTGTAGTGCAAGCGTTCCGATTTTAACCAATTCAGGTAAAGAGCACCGCCTTCCTACAAGATGCTCGACGATGGGCCGATACAACCTATATGGGAGTGGTGGCGTGGAGTACACCAGACCCATACCACTTCCGCCAGTTATTGTATTACGCACGTGCATTTCAATTTCATAGGCGATACCCTCCGTGATAATATTGTAACCAACATTATCTATCACAGTCTTCTCAGGTATGCCGCCTATCTTGTAAGAGACAGTAACCCCTAAAATATTGCAAAGGTCAGTGGGATCATCAGTTTCTTCACAAATCTCATTCACCTCAAATGAAAAATCAGCAAGAAACCCCTCCCTCTCAATTTTACCAGTATCGCCCAATATTCTTGAATAGTCTCTTTCAAAGTTTTCAAGAACGCTTTTATCAATACCCTTATAAATCTTCCCCTGACGAACATAATGCCCATCATCATTTGTTCCAGTCGCAAAAATCTGCAACGCGACCAGCCTATTCTTCAACAACTGGATGCCTGCCGTTGTAGAAAAATTATGTAACTGATGAATATATTCATGTACCTGCAAACCTAAGACCTCTTGAACCGTATCCTTTTCTGGATCGCCAGAAAGAGGCATTAGAAGTTTTAAGTCCGCAGTATGTGGTAACACAGTTATTAAAGCGTTATTTTTATAGCTCGCGAGCGCACTAAATTGTGAGCCAGAGTGAGACATTCATGTTCTCCATGATTTAAATAGGAATAATCCGTTCTTTAACCCAGTTGAGACTGATCTTCTCACTGGCAATTTCAGTGCGAATGCAAGCACAAAAATTCGACCAACATGCTCGCCAATCCATCTACCGCTGAACCGATTTTACCTGAGCGGCCTACCATGAGCGAAGCGTCGTTTGAGAGACCTCGACGCGCCATGCCGCGCATTTCCGGGAGGTAGCTCAGCGACCTCTCAGAGCCCCATTAGATTCTGAATCCACCCACAAGACGCTGAAGCCGGATAGCCTCTTCATCCAGCGCTACGCAAGCTGCCAAGGATGATTTCGCATTAGAGCCATTCCGATTGCCGCTGTTAGGTAGGGGATGGCGTAAATGAAACCGACGTTGGTAGCTGACTGAACCCCCATCGCCTTGATTATGGTTGGCAGCCAGAAGCTGACGCCATAGAGCCCCATGATCAGGCAGAAATAGACCAGGCACAGTAACCACACTTGTGGGTTGGAAATCGCAGACCAGGCCGATCCATGTTCCCGGCCTGCATCATCCTCATCGATTCTCGCCCGAAGAAGTCGCTTTTCCTCCATGGTCAGCCACTTTGCATCCTCAATCCTGTCATCCAGGTAGCCAACGGTGTTGCGCCCGCCTCAGCACGCACAAACGAAGCGCAGGCAGCCCATCGCTTGATCTCTTGAGCGAAGCGGGTGAAGCTTTGAAAAACCTGAACGAGTTCACATTCTCGTAAACCGCTTCTTACAAGGACGAACGCATGCCTGTCGTACAAAGGGTACTTCTGCCCGACACCAGCCTAAGCTTCGAGCACATCCTGACAGGGGTCAGCGTTGCGAATCATCTCTGCGAGACATCGGGCGCTCTCGACGTCATCTTCCTGGTGCCGGCGAAACCATCGCTCGTCACCGGTGACCTCACTAAAGTACTGGGTGCGGGCGTGCATGACGCGCTGGGCAAAGGAAAGCCAGTGAAGCTTCCTTGCGGCGCGCAGATGCGCTGCGAAACCATGAAAACCTTGCAGTGGGTCACCAAGCCAGCCGTCTTGATTGCCGTGTTTGCCAACCAGAATATGATGGACAAGGTCGATGCGCTGCAAAACCTGGTAGCAATTGTGGCTGTCCCATGGACACCGGATGCAGTCGACAACTGGACAAAAACCTGGTCACCCAAGGTGCTAGGTAAGCCGGCAAAAGCGGGAAAAACTGCCAAACCTACCAAGCTGATCGCCGACCCAATTGTTGAGCAGGCCATGAAATCGCTCACCGCCATGGTCAACCGGGCCCACAACACCCTGCATCCCTCTGACGAGGATCAGGCCAAACGCATTCTGCGGATCCTGCGCGCACGTGATCACCAGGAGCCTGCGCAGAACATCAAACTCTGGGCAATCAAGAACGGCTGGCTGCCCAAGGCAGCTGAGCGGCTAGAGGTCTTGGCCGAGAAAGCATTTGCCTTGCGTACGAAGCCGAAGCTCGAAAATCCGGAGCATGACGAGCGCAGCTATCAGCGTTGGATTGAAACTGTAAAGCCATGATTACCTCTGCTTCGGAAAGGATGAGCGATCACACTACCAATTAACGCTGGCTCTCTTCAGGACTTGTTCGAGGCGTTGTTAGTATTGATTACTCATACCTCCTAAAACTCTAGACGCACAGCCAAAAGGGAACATTGTATTTTTGAAGCAAAATACTAGCAATCAACTTGTAAGCTGCCAGCTTCGTGGTTCGTGGCTTGCAGCTCTAAATTTCTGCAATTATTAAAGGTGATCTGTGGATTTTGATATTTCTTTTGTGCACCTAGCATTTCCAGCGGAATCAATTTCACCAAATATATTAGTAAGTGAAGGACTGGAGCAGTACCCGGGCTTTCAGGGCACAGGATTCTTCTGTGTAAAAAACGATTCATTATTTTATTTGACTGCACGCCACTGCCTGACCAAAGATAACTCCGCAGACATTTCCAATCTGGCTAACTGCTTGAGAATTCCATTTTTCTCCTCAACAGATTTAGATCGCAGCACTGTACCTTTTGATTGCGTCTACTCAGTTATTCATAACTCTGAAGATTTGCCAGGACTCTATCTGGATGCGGTAGCACTTAGGGTGGCCAACTGCATATCACCTGAACAGAGAGAACTATTGATGAAGCGAGCAGTAAAGCTTCCTCCAAGTGGTGAGTGGTTTCGCAAATTTCTGAATAACTGTCAGGTCAAAGCACATTTTGAAAGTGGTGCCGGGATAAAACTTATAGGCGCTGGGTTTCCACTTGATGATGAATTTACAGTAGCAGAATATCCAGATAACGACAATGAATTAGCTGCGATGCGTGCAACGCCTGTAGGTTTTAAAGGCGAGGTAGGGCCAGGGGCATATGATGACAGAGTAAAGCTTAATAATGTCACATGGTCCGGGACTACCAACGGGCTAAGCGGTTCGCCTGTTTTTATCGGCTTTTCAAAAAACAACGAACCTTCATACGCCCTAGTAGGGATGTTCGTCACCGCCGGCGGAGGGATGGGGCAAATGATGACTGTAGATTTTCTCTTGAAACTGTTTGAGGCAAAGTAGTACATGGAAGATATTAGGCAGATTGAGAATCTTCAGATTCTACTTTCGCACAAGAAAAATTACCAAAAGCCAAGAGGGATTAAGGAAATCCTAAAAAACAACATTGGCGAAAGTATATTTTGCTGGATGTCTGTTTTGTCATATAGACACGACGAAGAAATGAAATTCAGAATCTGGAGTTTAAATAATCTATATTCGTCACGCGATAAGGTGAATGAGGCCAGCGTGGCCGCAATTTACTCTAGAAGAACGTTATGGCGGCTGTGGAAGGCTATCCTAGAAGGAGCTCAGGTGAGGAATTTGAAAACCATTCCTGATTACACTGCGCTTGGAGTTCTCCATGAGGCATGCGCCGCGATAAATGATCTGAACGACACTGACGCAGATGAAGCTACGCAATACCTTGCAAAGTTATCGATTGCTAGCTATCGAGACAACGTATTAATGAAACTTTGTAGAGCCCAAGCTACTTTCTTACAGGGAGACGAATTAAAAAAATATATAGCCAAATTTGAGGCTATGATTGGAGTAAAAATCGATTTCTATGTGCATTTTTTATTTAGCTTAATAGAGAGATTTCACCACTCAAGGTCAAATAATATCGATCCTCGAGAGGGATGGGGAGTGGACTTACAGCTTGAAAGCAAGCGGCTAAATGTTCCAGTTCCAACCCTGATAAAACTAATGGCTGCAATTTCATTTTCGGTGGAGGAAGGAGTTGCCTTCAGTAGACAGAGCGCTTCAAATACGAATGACTTTTCACTTTTTAGAGACAAACCATTTCTCAGATTGTCCGATGAAATCTATCTACCCATTGAGGGCCGACTGGTCGAGGAGTTAATATTTGAAAACTTATTTCACAAGGTAGACTTGGCCAATAATAAAGACCCTGAATTTAAAAAAGCCTTCGGTGGCGCGTTCGAGAAATACATCCAGAATATATCAAAATTATTTTGCAGTCTATCGACAAAGACCAAGTATAATTACATTGAAGAATTTAGCTTTGGGAAGCCGCTGCATAAATCGCCAGATTTGTTTTTAAAGGCAAAAGAATGCGATGCAATCTTAGTCGTAGAGTGCAAATCTGCGCGATACTTAGATTCGGTCGTAAGCATGAGCGGAAATCTGGATGCGGTAAAAAAAACTCTAAAAAAGCTTGTAGTTGACCCTATTCAGCAATCTATGAAGTCAGTCTCAAAAATCATTGAAAAGAAAGCCCACCCCGATATATCAGCAGATAAGACCTACTGTTTCGTATGCGTCACGATGAATGACATCCCTGTTCTGCTTGAGCCTGTTGTTTTTGAAAAGCTTGGTGTAGGGGCTAGCTCAGACTGTTACTCTTTCAACATAGAAACTTATGAATTGTTGCTTGCAGGAGGGATTGAGCTTGAAGAAGTGACTTTAAATGAAGTATTGGCTGACGCTGGAGGTATTTTAGGTCGCGGCTCTATAAAAACCGCTTTGGCCCGAAAGTTAGCTGGCCGAGAGATGCATGGTGAGTTTTATTCGAAAATGCGTAAGCGCGCTCACGAGGCATATTTGAACTGGCAAAAGTCAATTTGCCTGCAGTGACACCCCCAGGGTGAATAGTTAAAATTGATAGGCGATTGAGATGCCCACCAAAGTTAAACGGAATATTCATAAACAGTTCGTCACGACACGCCGGCCACATCCTCTTCAAACTCTCACATAGCCTTGATCACAGACCCTCTATGGTCATCGCATTGATAGTTTACAGCAACCGGTTGAATCTAATTCACAGCTTCAACCGGCTTTTGAAAAAGCTACTGCCTTTTGATCTACGCCCAGTACAGTAATCAAGCCCAAGCATGAAAGATAATTCAGGTTTTCGTATCTTTATAGTAAGCAGTCTGCTCCCTCGCAAGATCTCGCTCAAGGGGTACATCACGGCATTATGAGGTTTTAATGGGTGAGTCATCATAAATGAGATTTTAGTATCAGATAGGACAAATTGCTCACCAAAGTCTCATGAGTCTTCTTTGTGCAATACCCGATGCTCATCAGCGGTGACGGTCTGAACAAACGAGATCAAATCGCTGTAAGGCCCCGCTCCGTTACGATCCAGGTGATAACCCGGGATCCCAAAGGCTCGCGGCCCCTGCTCGTCACACCGCCTTGAATCCCCGATCATCAGCACTTGCTCAGACTCCACCTGCTCCGGCAGAACGCCGAGCATGTTGCAGATGCTGCGGTACATACCAGGGTCAGGTTTGAGCAGGCCTAACTCAGCACTCAGTGCGTACCCATCAAGGCCAGGGAGCAGGCTCCGGACTTTCGAGCAATACGGCCCCGCAAGGTTTGAACACACTCCGATTTTTATCCCATGCTCTCGCAGCAACTCGATCGCGATCATGGCGTCATCGAAGGGCGTGATGGATTCAAGCTCCAGCTCAAGCATGCACTCCAGATCCGCCAGGTCAGCAGAGGACGGACAGATTCCAAAGGCCTCAGCGGCTTCGCTGATCCCACCATTGAAAGCCAGGATCGCACGCATGTCTTTCGAGGAAGCAGCTCGACCCTGCTTCGCCCCGATACGCAGCAGTTGCCTATAGGGGTTCTGGCGGTTCCGAATTTCGAGGAGCGTACCAAATAGATCAAAAATCACTGCTACGGTCATTTATTTTCTCCTTATCGGCACGCAAGCCTCAGCCCAGCCTCGCGGCTGTTCAAACCCACACCTATCGCACAATCACTCCATACGTGGCGAGCTCATTTATCAACGTGTCCCGGCGCAGCATGCGGGGGATTTTAAAGAGACTTCTGTACGCATAGAAGAGACAGAAAGGTGTAAACAGGAGCCCGATGCCAAACGTGGCCGTCCCGATGATCACTCCCGCTGGAATTGCCGCTACGGCGAAGACGATCCCTTTGAGAATACTAGATCTGGCAACTAGACGCAGGTGATCAAGATCATACTCGACCTTGCCATCCGGTTTTTGGAATGCCACTAGAACGATGCTTTTCTTATTCAAGTGCTTGTAATACCAAGTCCTGGGCCTATCCGTAACAATCGCACCGTGCCTCTTCAAGTAATCTAGCATGCAAACTTCTTTAAAATGAAAGGTTTTCCCTTCACTGTCTTCACATCGAACCTGGTCATAGAGCGTATCAATGTCAGCAGAACTTTTAACATTATAGTTCTTGACAGCAAGTTCAATTTTCTTGAGCTCGGACATACCGTTCCTTAGTAAGAGGTGTACTTATACCCTGTTCGACAGAGGATATTTGCCAGAAGAACAGGCACGTGGACTCACCAGATCCGTGCTCTGGTGGGTCAAGGCCAGCTTTTTCAAATCAGGTTGTTAGGTTGACTGCGGCTCACAGAGTGATGAGTTGCAACCGTTCAGAAAATCAATTGTTCAAAGTCCTAGAAAGACAGAGGTCATACAGGAGCACCTGCGTTGTCAGGCATCGCAGACACAATCACGTAGTGATCCATTCCCGACAGGCTGCGTACCAATGTAAAACCGCCCTTCTGCTCTACCACACGAACTTCCGGTGTCACGACGGTCATGCCATTGCTACTGATACCAGATAGATCGCAATAGACCAGCGCGGTGAAGCGATCACCCACTTGCGCTGCGTTTAGCAGATAGGCGTCAACAGTAACTCCCCAGCCAACACCGGCTGCCTGTACAACCTTCGGCGGAAGTTCGATCAATTCACAAGCACTCACGCTCACCATTCCTCATAAAATTTCAATTAATTTAGTTGGATCGAACCCGCAATCTTCGCCGGGATATCCGCGTTGATTTGACAGCAAGCGGCAGCCACTCAATACAGTGTCGACGGAATGATGGGTGTGGCCGAACATCCAATAGTCCGCCCGCTCCACTAAAGCGTGCCACCTGTTGAAATAAGCCGCGCTGAGATGCCCATCGTGTTCATCTCCAGCGACTTCTGGAATTGGACAGTGATGAGTGATGACAAACGTCTTGCCTTTAAATTGATGGCTCAATTCGCGATCGAGAAACGCCCTGGTGGCCTCGTTCTTAGCCATCAAATCGTGAGGCCGCAGTCGACGGTAGTTCGAGTCAGCTCTGATCATTCGAAAATCATTCATTTCCCGCGCACAGGTCTTTGACGCGGCAACCCAATCACCAGTGCTCCCGAAATCTGTCCAGCCAGTGGCGACCAAGAACCGCACGTTGCCCAGGATCAGCGACTCGTTCTCCATCACGCGTACGTGGGGGGCGGCAACAGCTTTCATCTTCTCGACCGTTCGATCGAGATGACCTTTGTAACGCTCATGGTTCCCAACGCAGTAGACGACCGGAGTCGTGAAGGTCTCGTTTGCCCACAAAACGCCTCTTTTTTGAATGCTGATATCGCCAGCGAGCACGACTAGGTCTGCCTCGACATCAGGGGGGTCAAAAGGCTTGAACTCGATGTGGAGATCGGAGTAGATCAGTACTTTCATGGGCTGGTGATTTTGGCCTGGCTGCTGGAATGCGCCTACTGGGTCGAGACCCGATTGATTGCACGTCGGAGCTGAAATTCGTTTTAAGCGTATATTGATAAAATCTGCTTGGCAGAGGGGCCCGCTGGCGACGAGTGCTTCATTGTCATGCTCCATGACTATAGTCATTTGCATATGACAAGGCAAATTCAGCATATCGTTGCGTTTGCCGGAAACGCTCATGTCGCTTCGCACAGCCTTTGCCGCAGCCTTGCAATTGCTTCGTACCCGCCGCGAGTCATCGCAGCAGGATTTGGCAGAGGCCGTCGATCCTAGCTACATCAGTCGTCTCGAAGCGGGTGCTCGGTCTGTGACGCTAGACGCTAGCCAAGACATCGCGAAGGCGCTGGGGGTGGATCCATTGACCTTGTTGACGCTCGCTTACGCTGCACATCGCGGGCAAACGCCCAAACAGGTTCTGGATCACCTTGCAAAAGACCTTGAGTCCACAGGCTTTCTCAGCAGCGAGATACCGGCCCTGCCGTCGAAAAAGCCACATCCGATCGTGGCGGCGTCCCTTGAGTTAAGGGAGCAAATCAAAGAGCTCGTCGATCAAGGCTATAGCCAGGCCGAGGTGGCTAGGAGGCTGGGCGTTTCTCGGCAGACTGTCAGTAATCGCCTGAAGAAGACGTGAAGCTCAGCGTACAAGCGTCATGACTCACAGCCCAGCGGCGTAGCTGACCTTTATACCCCGATTGTGAATGGGTACAGGCCTCGGACGACTCAGGCATAATGCATGCCCTGCATGCCTCGCTCCCTATGTCCTAAGGTCGTCCGAAAGTGGCTATTGGTGAACCCCGAAATTTGAATGACCTCTTCTATTTCGCGAAGGTCGTGGAGGCTGGTGGTTTCGCTGCGGCAGGCCGCCTACTGGGCATCCCAAAGTCAAGGTTATCCCGCCGTATTGCGGAATTGGAGGAGCGGCTCAACGCTCGCCTCCTTCAACGCACAACACGTAAATTGCAGCTCACTGCTTTAGTTGAACGGTACCTGCGCCACTGCCAGGCAATGCTCTTGGAAGCAGAGCAAGCCGATGAAGTGGTTGCCAGCGCAACCAGTGAGCCACGGGGCCCTCTACGGGTGAGTAGCCCGGTCGGTTTGGCGAATCAATTCTTAAATCCACTGGTTCGTGATTTCCTCACCCGGCACCCACAAGTCCAGCTCGATCTGCTGTTGGTCAATCGCCGAGTCGATTTGATCAATGAAGGTATCGATGTCGCGCTGCGCGTTCGCGAAGCCGAAGATGAGGAGCCAAATCTCGTCACCAAGCGCTTGCGAGAGGCTCGTACGGAAGTTGTGGCTTCTCCGGACTTCCTGGCCGCCCACCCTGTTTCTCACCCCAAAGGACTCATGGCTCTACCCTTCCTGGGGGCTCTAGACTCTGATCGCCTGGCCAGAATGCGCTTATTCAATCAGGCCGGCGAGCGTTTCGAGATAGCCATGCCTGCCCGTTTGGGTGTCGAAGACTTCATCATGCGTAAGGAAGCGGCGCTGGGTGGCCTGGGCTTCACGGTTTTGCCGTTAATGCACTGTGAGAGCGAGCTAGCCAGCGGAGAGCTTGTTCGCATGCTTCCTGATTGGCATTGCGCCCCTGCGTGGCTCCAGGCGGTTTACCCGCACAGGCGTGGAGTGTTGCCGGCTGTCAGGGCTTGGTTGGATCACCTGGCACATGCGTTCGACCGCTGTGGTGACCGGCCCCTGTAAAAGGTGATGTTGCGTCCGTAGCCAATGCGTTGATTTCAGCATATGGAGAGCTCCAGGCTCTCCTCGTAGGCTATCCTAGTTTCAATCAATGAGCCTGATCAAAGTCATGATTTTGATCATTCGTCAAAAGCAAAACCTTTCTAGCCCGTTGATCGATAAAGGAAATGTTGGTTTTGATCAATGGTTTCTCTAGGAAAACAGGCCATCTCTACTATTTCGCCAAAGTGGTCGAAGCCGGCGGATTCGCCGCCGCCGGGCGCCTGCTCGGCATTCCCAAGTCACGGCTTTCGAGAAGAATTGCCGAGCTGGAAGAGCGCCTCGGCGCGCGTCTGCTGCAACGCACCACTCGCCAACTCAATCTCACTGCCGTCGGTGAACGCTATTTGCGCCACTGTCAGGCGATGTTGCTGGAAGCGGAAATGGCTGACGAAGCGGTAGCGAGCATGTCCAGCGAACCGCGCGGGCGCTTGCGGGTGTCCTGCCCGACCGGGCTTGCCCATGAAATGCTGCCGACGGTGATCAGCGACTTTCTCGGCAAGTTTCCGCAGGTGCAGCTGGAGGTCGTGCTGCTCAACCGCCGGGTCGATCTGGTCACCGAAGGCATTGATGTCGCTTTGCGTGTGCGCGATCACGGCGATGAAGACCCGTTGCTGGTCACCCGCCGCTTGCGTCAGGCCCAGGCGGTGGTGATCGCCAGCCCGGCGTTCATGCAAGGCAAGACCATCAATCATCCGCAGGACCTGAAAACCCTGCCAGTGCTCGGCGCGCTGGAAGCCGATCGCATGGTGCATGTGCGCCTGCTCGATCAACAAGGCAAGAGCGTCGATCTGAGTATGGAAGCGCGGCTGGGCATTGATGATTTCGTGGTGCGCAAGGCCTGCGTCCTGGCCGGTCAGGGTTTTACCGTGCTGCCGATGATGTTCTGCGAAACCGAATTGCGTAACGGCACGCTGGTGCAGGTGCTGCCGGAATGGTCATTGCCCGGCGGCTGGTTGCAAGCGGTGTACCCGCATCGGCGCGGGGTAATGCCGGCGGTGCGCGCATGGATCGATCACTTGGTCGAATCGTTCAATGCCTGCGGGGATAGATTTCTATGAAACAAGGAAGAATGAGCGAAGCCGAGGTCGCCGAGTTTTGTCTCGCCCTGCCCGGCGCCCGGGAAGATTACAAATGGGGCGGCGTACGGGTGTTCTCGATTGCCGGCAACAAGATGTTTGCCTTGCAGGGATTACGTGGTGATTCGCTGGCGTTCAAGGTCGACAATGACCTGTTTCTCGGCCATTGCGACCGCCCGGGGATTCATCCAGCGCCGTATCTGGCACGGGCGCAGTGGATCATCATGCACCCGCCCTACCCGCTGGGTGCCGAGGAATTGCAGGGTTTGTTGCAGCGATCGCATCAACTGGTGGTGAGCAAGTTGCCTAAGAAAACGCAAATCGGCCTGTTGCTGTAAACCCGGTCCCGTGTAGGAGCTGCCGAAGGCTGCGATCTTTTGATTGTGCTTTGATCGTTCCCACGCGCAGCAAAGGAATGCAGCCGGGGACGCTCTGCGTCCCAAAAGATCGCAGCCTTCGGCAGCTCCAGGGGTAAGTGTGTTCTTTAGATCAAAGACAACAGGTTGGAACCGAGAAAAATCTGGTCAATCCAGAACACTTGATGCAACAACACGATCGCCCAGAACAGAATCTGAAACGACACCTTGCGCGTCTTGTGCCGAAACACCTGTTGCGCAATCAACGCTCCCGGCCAGCCGCCCGCCAGTTCTACCGCATGCAGGATGTTTTCCGGAGTGCGCCAGGCATCGGCGCGGGCCTTGCGTTTGTCGGCCCAGTACAGAAAGAACGCCAGCACACTGACAATCCCGTACGCCGCCAGCGGCACCCGCGAGATGCCGCTGAGCCACATCGACAGCGAGCCGAACAGCGGCAGCGCGCAGACGATCAGCAGCACCCCAAGCTTCAACTTCGGATGCTGAAGGCGCCCGCCTGAAGGTCGCCCCTCAGGGCGGCGCGTGCGGGAATCGTTCATGCCTTGGCCGCCGACCAGTCCACCCAGCCGAACTGCCAGGTCGCCAGAATGAACAGGCCGAAGGCAATCCGGTACCAGGCAAAGGCTGCGTAGCTGTGGCTGCCAATGAACTTGAGCAGGCCGCGCACAGCAATCATGGCGAAGATGAACGCCGTGACAAAACCAATGGCGAATACCGGGAAATCCGCCGGCACGAACAGGTCGCGATATTTGTAGCCCGAATACACTGCCGCACCGACCATGGTTGGCATGGCGAGGAAGAAAGAAAACTCGGTGGCCGTCTTACGCGACAGACCGAACAGCAAGCCGCCAATAATCGTCGAGCCAGAACGCGAGGTGCCGGGAATCATCGCCAGGCATTGCGCGAAGCCGATTTTCAACGCGTCGGTCCAGCGGATCTCGTCGACGGTTTCGGCATGCACCTCATGCTGGCGCTGTTCGGCCCACAACATGATGATCCCGCCGATGACCAGCGCCGCCGCCACGGTGATCGGGTTGAACAGGTATTCGTGAATCAGATCGGCAAAGATCACCCCCAGTACCACCGCCGGGAGAAAGGCGATCAGCAGGTTGGCGGTGAAACGCCTGGCGCTCGGCTGGGTCGGCAGGCCGATCACCACGTCGAGAATCTTGCGGCGAAATTCCCAGACCACGGCGAGGATCGCGCCGAGCTGGATGATGATATTGAACGCCATGGCCCGTTCGCCGCCGAAATTCAGCAAGTCGGCGACGATGATCTGGTGTCCGGTACTCGAAATGGGCAAAAACTCCGTCAGCCCTTCTACAACTCCTAGAATCAGTGCCTGCAAGGCGGTCCAAAGATCCATCAATCCCCCAGAGAGCGATGCGCGCGGGCATGCCCCGATAGTATTTTTCGTTCACTGCGTCCAGCGTAGTCGGTAAAAGCTGTAGCGATTGCGCGCGCACAGGATCCACACGAAACGGTAAAAATTCCGTGAAATATCAAAACCGGATTCAGGTTTTCGCGCGCGGGGCCGAAATCCTAACAGACAAGCCTTAATAGCGCTCCCCGCGTTAGGCGGCTCAAGTCGCGCAATCGCGAGCCCACAGCGGTGGCTGGATGCTGGCGATCGTTTATTACAAGAACAAGAATCCGGAGTGACAGCGTTATGAACAGCTTGCGCAGTGTGTCGATCAGCCGACGCTTGTGGCTCATCTTGATCGTGGCGGTGGTCATGTTGCTGACCTTGGGCGTGCTGATGCTCAAGCAGATCCATGACGACCTCTACCACGCCAAGGCGCAGAAAACCCAGCACGTGGTGCAGACCGCCAGTGGCCTGCTCACCTATTACCAAGGTCTTGAGACCGCTGGCACCCTGACCAGGGATGCCGCGCAAAAGCAGGCGCTGACCGCGATCCGTGGCCTGCGCTACGACCAGAGCGACTACTTCTGGATCAACGACCTCACGCCCGTGATGGTCATGCACCCGACCAACCCCAAACTTGAAGGCCAGAATCTTTCGGCGATCCGCGACCCGGACGGCTTTGCGGTGTTCAACGAGATGGTCGCCATCGCCAAGGCCAAAGGCGCGGGCATGGTCAATTATCGCTGGCCGAAACCGGGGGCGACTGATCCCGTTGCGAAGACCTCGTATGTGAAGCTGTTTGAGCCGTGGGGCTGGGTAATTGGTTCCGGCGTTTACGTCGACGATGTGCAGGCAGAATTCCAAGGACAAATGATCAAGGCGTCGGCGATCGGCCTGGCGATTGCGCTGATCATGGCGCTGCTGGTGATCCTGATCGCACGCAGCATTGTCCGTCCGTTGCAGGAAACCGTGAATGCCATGGCCAACATCGCCAGCGGCGAAAGCGACCTGACCCGCAGCCTTGATACCCACGGCAAGGATGAGGTCACTGAACTCGCCCATCACTTCAATGCCTTCACGGCCAAGCTGCGCCGAGTGATTGGTGACCTGCAGGTGTCGGCCAGCGCTTTGGGCCAGTCTTCCAGCGAGCTGGGCAACGATGCCTCGCAGGCGCAGCAGCGCAGTCAGCAGCAATCGCAGCAGATGGAACTGGTGGCCACCGCGATCAACGAAGTCACCTACGGCGTGCAGGACGTGGCGAAAAACGCCGAACACGCCGCCGCCGAAATGCGTGATGCCGAAGCGCAGGCGCAACAGGGTCAGATCAACATTGACGGCAGCCTGCAACAGATCGACAAGCTCTCGGGCACGATCGATCAGGCGGTGGAAGTGATCCGCACCCTGGCAGCGGAGAGCACGCAGATTGGCAGCGTACTGGAAGTGATTCGTTCGATTGCCGAGCAGACCAATCTGCTGGCCTTGAACGCGGCGATTGAAGCGGCGCGTGCGGGTGAACAGGGTCGCGGGTTCGCTGTAGTCGCCGATGAGGTGCGCTTGCTGGCCCAGCGTACGCAGAAATCGACGGCGGAGATTCAGTCGATGATCGAGCGTTTGCAGAATCATTCGGAGGCTGCGGTGAAGGTGATCGGCGACAGCAGCAAGGCCTCGCAATTGACCATCGAACAGGCGGGACTGGCCGGGGCGAGCCTTAATGCAATTGGCCAGGCGTTGCGTAATCTCAACGGCCTCAATGCGTCGATTGCCAGCGCTACGTTGCAACAGGCGCAGGTGGTTGAGGACATCAACCAGAACGTGACGCAGGCGGCCGGGCTTTCCCATAGCACCGCGTTGGCGGCTGAGCAGTCGAGCGCGGCCAGCCTGCGGCTTGGGCAACTGAGCGAACAGCTCAACGGGTTGCTGCGCCAGTTCCGGGTCTGACCGGTCACCGAGGTGAGCCCCCCCCTCACCCCAGCCCTCTCCCCGAGGAGAGGGAGCAGATCATTGCGCTTTTCATGATCTGCGTTCGACGCGATATTCCAGGTCAGCGTACCTCGACCAAACAACGCGGTCAGTTCCCTCTCCCTCCGGGAGTGTATGTACCGGACACATGGTGGACAGGTGTTCGGAGACATGGTGGACACTTTTTAATAGGCACATTGCTCATCATCAAGGAAATGACCTGTGTCCTGGCAAGAGGCATC
>NZ_JASCPT010000103.1:0-18854 GCF_029959775.1 Pseudomonas sp. PS01270
CGGTGTATCCGGCGTGGCGGGCGGCGAAGATCGAACTGGCGCATGCGCTGAGATACTCGTAACCTTTAGACCGCCTTCGCGAGCAGGCTCGCTCCCACGGTTGGAATGCATTTCCCTGTGGGAGCGAGCCTGCTCGCGAAGGGGCCGGACCTGCTGGCCTCAGTTCTGCTTCGGTAACTGGATCACAAACCGCGTAAACCCCGCCTCCGATTCGCAATGAATCGTCCCGCCATGTGCCCGCACGATCGACTGAGTAATCGCCAGACCCAACCCCGCATGCTCACTGCTGCCTTCCTGCCGCGCCGGATCCGCTCGATAGAAGCGGTCAAACAGACGTGGCAGTAATTGCGCTGAAACCCCCTCGCCACTGTTTTCGACGCAGACGCGTACGATCTCCCCCTCGTCGACGATGCTCAAGCGCACATAACCCTCGGCCGGGGTAAACCGCAGCGCGTTATCCAGCAGATTCGACAAGGCCCGGCGCAACATGCCGCGATCACCTTCGATTCGCGCCTCGCCTTCACGGCTCAAACTCACGCCGGCGTCTTCCGCCAATGGCGCAAAAAACTCCAGCAGCATGTCAGCTTCATCCGCCAGTTCCAGCGGTTCGCGCTTGGGCATCAGCAAGCCGTGGTCAGCCTTGGCCAGGTAGAGCATGTCGTTGACCAGTTGCGCCATCCATTGCAGTTCTTCGAGGTTGCTGTGCAGCGCTTCGCGGTAATCCTCCAGTGCGCGTGGGCGGGTGAGGGTGACCTGGGTGTGGGTCAGCAGATTCGACAACGGTGTGCGCAGTTCATGGGCGATGTCGGCGGAGAACGCCGAGAGGCGCTGAAACGAGTCGTCGAGGCGTTCGAGCATGGCGTTGAAGCTGTAGGCCATTTCCGCAAGCTCTGGTGGCATCTTCTCTTCAGGCAGGCGGGCATTCAGCGATTGCGCAGAAATCCCACGTGCCACCGCGCTCATCCGCCGCAACGGGCGCAGACCGCTGCGCGCCGCCCAGGCCCCGAGCAGGGCGGTAGCCAGCGCTGACAGGCCGACGGTCAGCCAGATCAGATGCTGCATGCGCGTAAGAAAATGCTGGTGATGGGTGATGTCCAGCAGCAGCGTCAGTTGTGGCGAATCCGCTGCGTCCGGGTAGAGCGGGGCGCGCAGCACGCGGTAATCGGTGCCGTCATGGCTGATGGTCGACAGGCCGGTTTGCAGCGGCAGATTCTTCGGAATCTGCACCGAGCTGTCATACCAGTGTTGTCCGTCGCCACTGGTGATGCGCAACGACAGATCGGCCTGACGGCTGAGTTCATCGGCCAGCCGCGCCTCGCGCTGGGCAGGTTGGAGATCCTGCAAGGCGCGGCGCAGGCCGATCAGTTTCGTCTCCAGTTGTTGCTGATCGAGTTCGATGAAGTGCGCCTCGCTGGCGCGGTCGAACAGTACCCCGGCGAACAGCGAGACCACCGCAGTGCAGGCGGCAAACAACAGCGCCAGGCGCGTGCTCAAGGACCAACGACGCATCACAGCGAACGCTCTTCGAGCACGTAACCCATGCCGCGCACGGTGTGGATCAACTTGTTGGGGAAGTCATCGTCGATCTTCAGGCGCAAACGGCGGATCGCCACTTCGATGACGTTGGTGTCGCTGTCGAAATTCATGTCCCAGACCTGCGAGGCGATCAGCGATTTGGGCAGGACTTCACCCTGACGGCGCAGGAGCATTTCCAGCAGGGCGAATTCCTTGGCGGTCAGGTCGATGCGCTGGCCGCTGCGTTCGACCCGGCGGCGGATCAGATCCAGGCGCAGATCGGCCAGTTGCAAGCTGGTTTCCTGGGCGATCGCGCTACCGCGCCGCAACAGGCTGCGCACCCGCGCGAGCAATTCGGAGAAGGCGAATGGCTTGACCAGATAATCGTCGGCGCCCAGTTCGAGGCCGTGAACCCTGTCTTCCACCGCGTCTTTGGCGGTGAGAAAAAGTACCGGCGTGTCGAGGCCGGCGCTGCGCACCGCTTGGAGAATCTGCCAGCCACTGCGCCCGGGCAGCATTACATCGAGGATCAACAGCGCGTAGTCGCCGCTCAAGGCCAATTGCTGGCCGCTGATTCCGTCGGCCACCAGTTCGGTATTGAATCCGGCCTCGGTCAGGCCCTGACGCAGGTACTGGCCGGTTTTCGCTTGGTCTTCGACGATCAACAGTTTCATGGGCGACTCGGGCGGGGTTGGTATTTAGAAGGGCGAGGGCGTTATACCGTGAGATCCGGCGATGAGCGCCAAGCTGACAAAGTTGTAATCTGCCTGTCAGGTCGATGCCAGCCCTGGGTGGTTAGAGTTTCCCACAGGCTGAACCTTCTCTTGTTGGAGTACGACCATGTTTTTGCGCACCTCCCTGAAAATAGCCGCCTGTCTGCTGGCATTGAGTACGCCAGCCTGGGCGACACCGGTGCACACCTTCGCCTTCGGCCAGCCGGCAGCGGCGAGCCAGGCCACGCGCAGTATCGAAATCGTCATGGGCGACATGAACTTCGACCCGAAAGCCATACAGGTCAAGGCCGGTGAGACCATTCGCTTTGTGCTGGTGAATAAAGGCCAGTTACTGCACGAATTCAACCTCGGTGATGCGGCGATGCATGCCAGTCACCAGCAGGAAATGTTGCAGATGCAGCAAAGCGGCATGCTTACGCCTACCGGCATGAAAGAAATGTCCCACGACATGGCAGGCATGGATCACGCGGCGATGGGCCATGGCATGCAGCATGACGATCCCAACAGCGTGCTGGTCGAGCCGGGCAAAACCGCCGAGTTGACCTGGACCTTCAGCAAGGCCACGGTGCTCGAGTTTGCCTGCAATATCCCCGGGCATTATCAGGCCGGCATGGTCGGCAAACTGACAGTCAGTCAGTAAGCACTCAAAGGCGCGGGCAAAGGCTGGTAGAATCCGCTGATTCTTCAGTCAGGTTTCCGCCATGCATCCCGCAGCCGAACATTCGCCGCTGGGCAAATCCAGCGAATACATCGCCACTTACACGCCGTCCCTGCTGTTCCCGATTCCGCGCACCGCGAAATGGGCCGAGCTGGGCCTGACCGCCGAAACCCTGCCGTATAAAGGCGTGGATTTCTGGAACTGCTTCGAGCTGTCGTGGCTGCTGCCCTCGGGCAAACCGGTGGTGGCGATTGCTGAATTCAGCATCCCGGCGGACTCGCCGAACATCATCGAATCGAAGTCGTTCAAGCTTTACCTCAACTCGCTGAACCAGACCCCGTTCGCCGACGTGGCGACATTGCAAGCGACGCTGGTCAAGGATCTGTCCGCCGCTGCCGGTAAACCGGTGGGCGTTCGGGTTCGCAGTCTGAAGGACGTCGAAGCTGAAGGCGTGGTGGCGTTGCCGGGCGTGTGCATCGACGATCTGGATATCAGCGTGAGCAATTATGAACACCCGCGTCCGGAGCTGCTGCGTTGCGATGATTCGCGGATCGTTGAAGAGAGCGTGCACAGCCACCTGCTCAAATCCAACTGCCCGGTGACCAGCCAGCCGGACTGGGGCAGCGTGGTAGTGGAATATCGCGGCGCCGCGCTGGATCACGCCAGCCTGCTGGAGTACATCGTCAGCTTCCGCCAGCATTCGGATTTCCACGAACAATGCGTGGAGCGGATTTTTCTTGATCTGCAGCGGTTGTTGAAGCCGCAGAAACTCACGGTGTTTGCGCGCTATGTACGCCGGGGTGGGCTGGATATCAACCCGTATCGCAGCACTGAAGAGGTGCAGCTGCCGAATCACCGGCTCGTACGTCAATAAAGATCCTGAATGTGCGATATCCAATGTGGGAGCGAGCCTGCTCGCGAAGGCGGTGTGTCATTCGACGATGATGTCGACTGACACGACGCCTTCGCGAGCAGGCTCGCTCCCACAAGGGCTTGCATGCACATTTTGCAAATGAAAAAGCCCTGCCATCGCTGGCAGGGCTTTTTTGTGCGGCGGGGCGTCAGATGCCCATGCTGCCCAGCGTATTCATGATATTGCGCAGGGTGCCGGCGATCGCCGGGTGTTCGACTTCGAAGCGCTCGACCGCCAGGTTCACGCCGTCGGCGATGCTCGCGTCCTGGGTGGCAGTTTCCAGCTGGATTTCCGATTCGATCTGCGCCATCAGCGCATGCAGATCCTCACGCTCGGCTTCCGACAGCGGTGGATTGTGTTCCAGCTGCTCGCGCAGGGTATCGAGCTGTTTTTGCAGTTCTTGGGCGGGCATGGTGGTTTCCTTTTATCAATAGGCACTGGCATTGACCGCAGCCACGCGCCAAAGGTCTATGGCTGACCTTTAGATTAATCCACTCTTGGTAAACCTGCATGACGCCGATCAGGGCTTTTCGCCTTTGGCGCGGCGCAGGCTGATGTCGGCGAGGCAGGCGTCCAGTTCGCCGAGATGATCGATTACCGAATGCACGCCCAGGCCGAACAATTGCACGGTTGCCTTGCCGCGCAACTTTTCGCGTTCCTTTTGTGACAAAGCCTGCCACTCGCTCGGGCTCAGGCCGCATAGCGAGCCACAGGACGCCAGGCCAATCGTCCATAACCCGGCATTCAGACCGGCCTGTAACAGGCGCGGCTCACCACTGACCAGCACGCAGCCGTCGAGGCGGTCGATGTTCAGATCCATCAACGCTTGCCAGCAGGCGTTGGGGGCGGGCCACGGATTCATTGTTGCTGAATGTTGCGTCGGTTTGATCCAGTCTGGCAGCGAGGAGGCCAGTGGCTGAGCGAGGGCAGGGGGCAATTCGTCGAGCCACGCGCAGGGAATTCCCTGGCGCTGCAAACTTTTCAGGCTATCGAGTGCGCCGGGTGTAGTTTTGGCATGTTCCGGCTGGGCGTTGAACTCTTGCGCGGCGCGGGCACCGAAATCCACCAGGCAACCGCTCAGGCCGAACAGCACGGCAGTCAGGCCGGGCGCGGCGACGGGCAAGGTTTCGGCGTGAGTCATGGCAACGTCCCTGAAATAACGCTCAAGACTAGGGCGCTGGGGTGACAGTTGCATGACAGCCGAGTGTAAGCCTGCGTAGGAAACTTCCTGCATATCCTTGCAGCGGCGCACTGCCCAAATCGCCGTTTACGCTTATACTAGCGGCCTTAATGCCCGGGCCGAGAGGACCGCGCCAGTATCGAATCCAAGGAGTTTTTCTATGCGCTGGAGCCCTTCGCTCACTCAGCTAAGTGTATGTGCCAGCCTGTTGCTGGCGCCGTTCGCCACCCAGGCGGCCACCGAAGAAGACCCTTGGGAAAGCGTCAACCGGCCGATTTTCCAGTTCAACGACTTCGTTGACACTTACGCGCTGAAGCCTTTGGCCCAGGGTTATGAGTTCATCACCCCGCAGTTCGTTGAAGACGGCATTCACAATATGTTCCGCAACGTCGGTGACGTGACCAACCTGGCGAACAACATCCTCCAGGCCAAACCGGCTGCAGCGGGCGTTGATACCGCCCGACTGATTTTCAACACCACCTTCGGTCTGCTCGGCTTCTTCGACGTCGGCACCAAGATGGGCTTGAACCGCAGCGACGAAGACTTCGGTCAGACCCTCGGTTACTGGGGCGTGGGCAGCGGCCCGTACGTGATGCTGCCGCTGATGGGGCCGAGCACCCTGCGTGACGCACCGTCGAAATACGTCGACAGCTTCACCGGCGCGTACCGCTACATCGACCACGTGCCGACACGTAACTCGATCTTCGGCCTGAACATCGTCGACACCCGCGCCAGCCTGCTGTCGAGCGAAAAGCTGATCAGCGGCGACAAATACACCTTCATCCGCAATGCTTACCTGCAGAACCGCGAGTTCAAGGTGAAGGACGGTCAGGTCGAAGACGATTTCTGATTTCGACCGGCGACAGAAAGGCGACCCTCGGGTCGCCTTTTTTGTCCGCGCCAGAGCGTCACCGGCGACTGCCGCTACCTTCCATCGGGTTACCGTTGGAGCGGTTCTTATAACTCCCGGTGATTTGACAAACAAAGTCGTCAAGCGACAATCGGCGCATGCTTGAAACGCTCTGCGGATGGGAGTACCGTCTGCGCCTTAGAAGGGCACCTCTGTTTAAAACCGCGCGCCAGGCGAATGCTTGAAAGCGCTGCAACAGAGAGGCTAGAAAGCGAATCCAGTAGTCTGCGCAGGGCCGATGCCCCGCTCACTACGCCAACCTAATTCTGGCGCCGTTTGCCCACATGCCAAAAACCAGTGCCACGCTGCTGATAATCGATGATGACGAGGTAGTGCGCGCGAGCCTCGCGGCCTATCTGGAAGACAGTGGTTTCAGCGTCCTGCAGGCCGGCAACGGTCAACAGGGTCTTCAGGTATTCGAGCAAGACGAGCCCGATCTGGTCATCTGCGATCTGCGCATGCCGCAGATGGGCGGTCTCGAACTGATCCGTCAGGTCACCGAGCGCTCACCCGATACGCCGGTGATCGTGGTCTCGGGTGCCGGGGTGATGAACGACGCGGTCGAGGCCCTGCGCCTGGGCGCGGCGGATTACCTGATCAAGCCTCTCGAAGATCTGGCTGTGCTCGAGCACTCCGTGCGCCGGGCCCTGGATCGTGCGCGGCTGCTGGTGGAAAACCAGCGCTACAGCGAGAAGCTGGAAAAGGCCAACCGCGAGCTCGAAGCCAGCCTGAACCTGCTCCAGGAAGACCAGAACGCCGGTCGCCAGGTGCAGATGAACATGCTGCCGGAAAGCCCGTGGAGCATTGACGAATTCAATTTTGCCCATCAGATCATCCCGTCGCTGTACCTGTCGGGTGATTTTGTCGACTATTTCCGCGTTGACGAGCGCCGGGTCGCGTTTTATCTGGCGGATGTTTCCGGGCATGGCGCGTCATCAGCCTTCGTCACCGTGCTGCTGAAGTTCATGACCACGCGTTTGCTCTTCGAATCGAAACGCAGCGGTACCTTGCCGGAGTTCAAGCCTTCGGAAGTGCTCGGTCATATCAACCGGGGGCTGATCAGTTGTAAGCTGGGTAAACACGTCACAATGGTCGGTGGAGTCATCGACGAGGAGACCGGTTTGTTGACCTATAGCATTGGCGGCCATCTGCCTTTGCCTGTGTTGTACACGCCTGACAGTGTTCGTTATCTCGAAGGCCGTGGCCTGCCGGTGGGGCTTTTCAATGAAGCCACCTACGAAGACCACGTGCTTGAGCTGCCGCCGACGTTCAGCCTGACGCTGATGTCTGATGGCATTCTGGACCTTTTGCCGGAAGCAACGCTCAAAGAAAAAGAGGCTGCTTTGCCCGAACGGGTGAAGTCAGCGGGCGGCAGCCTGGATGGTCTGCGGCAAGTGTTTGGTTTGGCCACGCTAGGGGAGATGCCGGATGATATCGCCCTGTTGGTGTTGAGCAGGAATCTTTAATGAGTACCGGTAGAATCCAGTTCGCCGAGCAGGACGGCACCTTCGTCCTGAAGTTCGTCGGTGAAGTCCGCCTGACCCTGTGTTCGGCGTTGGATGCGACTATTGAGAAAATCTTCACCGCGACGAATTTCAACGCGATCGTGATCGATTTGACCGAAACCCGCAGCATCGACAGCACCACCTTGGGCCTGCTGGCCAAACTGTCGATCATGTCGCGGAAGAAGGTCGGCCTGTTGCCGACGGTTGTCACCACCCACGAAGACATCACCCGTCTGCTGCAATCGATGGGCTTCGAGCAGGTGTTCAACATCGTCAACCACCCGGTGCCGTGCCCGGAGTGCCTGGACGACCTGCCGGATCAGGACCAATCCGAAGACGCGGTGCGAATCAAGGTGCTGGAAGCGCACAAGATTCTCATGGGCCTGAACGATTCCAATCGTGAAGCGTTTCATGATCTGGTCAATGCCCTGGAAAGACACTGATCTCGTGAATTGATGGTGTCTGGGCTGGCCTCTTCGCGAGCAAGCTCGCTCCCACAATGGTCGCGTGAAACCTCAAACTTAGGTTCTCCACATACCCTGTGGGAGCGGGCTTGCCCGCGATGGCGTCGGGTCGGTCGATACATTTATCAGTGCAGGCAAAATGAAAAAGGGCGAACCCTCACAGGTTCGCCCTTTTTGCATTTTACAAACTCAAATCACAGCTTGGCCTGGAGCAACGCTTCCAGCTTTTCCTGGTCGCGGGCGAACTGACGGATGCCTTCGGCCAGTTTCTCGGTGGCCATCGCGTCTTCGTTGGACAACCAGCGGAATTGCGCTTCGTTGAGGCTCAGACGCGCTTCACCGGCATTGCCCGGTGCCAGTTTGCGTTCCAGCTTGCCGGTATCGGCGGCCAGCTTCTCCAGCAGTTCCGGGCTGATGGTCAGGCGATCACAGCCAGCCAGTTGTTCGATCTGGTTGATGTTACGGAAGCTCGCGCCCATGACCACGGTCTTGTAGTCGTTGGCCTTGTAGTAGTTGTAGATGCGCGTCACCGACTGTACGCCAGGATCATCGGCGCCGGTGTAGTCGTTGCCGTTGGCCTTCTTGTACCAGTCGTAGATACGGCCCACGAACGGCGAAATCAGGAACACCCCGGCGTCGGCGCAGGCGGCGGCCTGGGCGAAGGAGAACAGCAGGGTCAGGTTGGTCTGGATGCCTTCCTTCTCGAGGATCTCGGCGGCGCGGATGCCTTCCCAGGTCGAGGCGATCTTGATCAGCACGCGGTCGCGGCCAACGCCGGCCTTGTCGTACAGCTCGATCAGACGATGCGCACGCTTGAGGATCGCATCCTGGTCGAAGGACAGGCGCGCATCGACTTCGGTGGAGATGCGGCCCGGAACCACGTTGAGAATTTCCTTGCCCACTGCGACGCCGAAACGGTCGCTGGCCAGGCCGACATCGCCCTTGCAGTCGCGAACGCAATCGTTCAGCAGTTCGGCGTAACCGTGAATGGCCGAAGCCTTGAGCAGCAGGGAAGGGTTGGTGGTGGCATCGGTCGGTTTGACTCGGGCGATCGCTTCGAAGTCGCCGGTGTCGGCAACCACGGTGGTGAACTGTTTGAGTTGTTCCAGCTTGGAAGTCATGGGCGTGCTCTATCCTATGGGTCTGAAGACATTACCCGAGCGCTGACGGGCACTCAAGGGTGCATTCGTGGATCGATGGCCCCTGCGGCAACAACCTGAAAACGATTGTTTGAAAGGTGGGGCGCGGTGTCGCTGAATACGATGCCAAAACAGCCCACAGGTTCAAAGCAACCGACCTGTGAACAGACCGGTTGCCCAATGCCTACTCAGCGTTCAACAGACCTTCTACCGACAAGCGCGCCGGTTTTGGCTGGCCGTCAGAGGTGAGAAAGCCGAAGTTCTTCTCGCGATCGTTGCTGCCGGAATCACTGTTCCGCCATTCATAGATAGAGGTCAGGGGAATACTCAGGCGTTTAACGTCGGTAATAAACGCGTTGATCTTGGTCGCTTGCCCCTCAGGACCACCGTTGGAGGCGAGGGCCGAAACCCCCCATTCACTGATGACCCCCGGCAGATTGAAGTTCTGCTGGATGAAGGTCTGTGCGTTGCTGATCTGCGTGGCGGTCATCCCGTAAGGGTGATAGGACACGGCGTTCAGGCACTTGGGGTAATCGCTGACGATACTTTTCATCGCCACCGTCGACGCCGAGCCCGCGCTTGGCGGCCGGGCGAAGCCGAAACCGACCCGTGGCGTCGTCTGCGGCTGACCTTCGAAGGCCTTGCACATGCCGGCCATGAACGGCACGAAGGTGGTATCGAAATTGCGCGTCGGCCAATAGGTTTCCAGGTCCGGCTCGTTCCAGATTTCGATCGCCACCAATTGCGAACTCCAGGATTTTTCCAGCCCGGTCACGGTGTTGGCGAACTTACTGCCGGCGGCGTTCAGCTCCTCGGGCGACGTGGCCGGCAATGCCTTGATCGCGCGCACCGTCAGCAGCACCGGCAGGCCGGCGGAAGCGGCGGCGGCGAAGGCGTCGCTGACCTGTTTCTGATACGTCTTGGCGGTGAGGCTGTCGCTCCACACACCGAAGCGCACAAAGCTGAAGCCGGCGGCCTTGATTTGTGCGGCATCGGCGGCGGTGAAGCTCTGGATTTTCACCTGCACGCCGATGGTTTTTGCTGGAAGGTTGGGGAACAGCTCACTGGCGTGAACCTGGCTGGTGGCGCCGAGCGCCATCAGGGCGAGGGCGGCGAGTTTATTGCGCTGTGCTGTTTTCATGTCTGCTCTCCTGAAGAGAATGACAACTACGAATATTTGTCCCGTTACTCAATTTCCGATAACGGTGATGGCACTAAGTGCGCGAATGTTATTTTTTGTCAGGAAAACAGCAACTGAAAATCACAGTTATTTTTAGTCCGCTAATTGTGGTTGGGGCGGATTAAAACGCTGTGGTACTTAATGTTCCTGTACTAACAGGGCGAAGCTATTTCTGAGTGCAGGAAAGTCGTGAGGGTTCATTAACTTTCACGGCATGTTGGCTGTTTGATATTACACAGGAAAGCAAGACTTGTTCAAAAAGATCCTCGTTGTCTGCGTGGGCAATATATGCCGAAGTCCGACGGCTGAACTGCTGCTGCGCAACGCGCTGGGCCAGTCCGCTATCACCGTGTCCTCAGCCGGCCTGTCCGCCCGCGTGGGCGAGGGCGTGGAAGCCTCGGCGCGCCAGGTTCTCGAAGAGCACGGGCATTGCGCGGAGGCTTTCAAGGCGCGGCAACTGACCTCGGACATCGTCAATGACTCGGACCTGATCCTGGTCATGGAAAAAGCCCACGTCAATCAAGTGCTGAAGATTGCCTCGCACGCCCGAGGCAAAGTGTTTCTGCTCGGTAAATGGCAGAGCGAGCGCGAAATACATGATCCGTATCGTCAAGGCAAAGCCGCGTTTATTCATGCCCACGCATTGATTGAAGATGCTGTTAGTTCATGGGCGAAGCGTCTCGGGCATTGATGAATATTCTTCAGAACAGTAAATGGTAAGAACAGACTTATGCAGTTACCGTCCGTAATCGGCACCCGCGACAATGATCAAGACAGTATTGATCTGCTCGGCATCTTCGGCAGCCTGATCGACCAGAAGTGGCTGATCGGCGCGCTGACCGGTGCCTTCATGGTCACCGGCGTCGCCTATGCGGTTCTGGCAACGCCCGTGTACCTGGCGAACGCGCTGGTGCAGGTCGAACCGAAAAAGAACGACATGCTCGGTTTCTCCGACCTCAACAGCATGCTCGGCGGGCAATCGCCGTCGGTGACCGAAATCGGCATCATCAAATCCCGCGCGGTGATCGGCAAAACCGTTGACGACCTGCGCCTGGATATCGACGTCACCCCCAACACGTTCCCGTTGATCGGCGGCTTTCTTTCGCGGCGTTATCGCGGAGACAGCGAGACCAGCGTCGCGCCGCCGCGTTTCGGTTTGAACAGTTATGCCTGGGGCGGCGAACGTCTGGAATTCACTCGGCTGCAATTGCCGAAAGATTTGCTCGGCAAGAAACTCACCCTGATCGCCGGCGAGCAGCAGCGCTTTGAGCTGTTCGATGAAAACGACAATCTGCTCGCCGAAGGCGTCGCCGGCGAAGCGTTTGCCAATGACGGTGTAGAAGGGCAGATCGCGCACTTGTCGGCCAACCCCGGCACGCGTTTTCAGGTGGTGCGCAATCCACGCATCGTGACTATCCAGGGCTATCAGGACGCGCTGGATATCTCCGAACAGGGCAAAGAGTCGGGGATCATTCGTCTGGCGCTGGCCAGCTCGGACGCGGCCGAGGCGGTGAAGATCCTCAACAAGATCGCCTCGCTCTACGTCGAGCAAAACGTACGGCGCACTTCGGCGGAAGCCGCGCAGAGCCTCGCATTTCTGCAAAGCCAGTTGCCCCAGGTCAAGCGTGATCTGGCCAAGGCCAGCGACGCCTTGAATGCCTACCAGACCCACGGCAAGACCGTGAACATCTCGCTGGAAACCCAGTCGGTGCTGGGTCAGTCGGTGGCGCTGGAAACGCGCATCTCCGAGCTGAAAATGCAGCAGGCCGAACTTGATCGCAAGTTCACCAAACAGCACCCGGCCTATCGCGCCTTGATGACGCAGATCGGCGAGCTGACCCAGCAGCAGAAATCCCTCGAAGGCAAGGTTCAGGACTTGCCGGCCACCCAGCAGGAATTGCTCAACCTGACCCGCGACGTCGAGGTGGCTTCGCAGATCTACACGCAGTTGCTGAACAAATCCCAAGAACTCGACATCGTCCGCGCCGGGGCCGTCGGCAACGTGCGCCTGATCGACACTGCCGATGTCGACCTGACCAATCCGATCAAACCCAAAAAACCACTGATCGTGCTGATCGCGACATTGCTCGGCGCGTTTGTCGGCGTGGCCCTGGTGCTGCTGCGCAAATCCCTCAGCCGAGGCCTTGAAGGCCCGGAGGGCATCGAGCAGTTGGGCCTGCCGGTTTATGCGTCGATTCCCTACAGCGCCTTGCAGGAAGAAGAGGACAACAAAAAGGGCCGCGCCCGCGACGGCGTCGACAAGCCTGCGTACCTGCTGGCGCTGCGCAACCCGACCGATCTGTCGATCGAATCGATCCGCAGCCTGCGCACCTGCCTGCATTTTGCCGGGCTCGATTCGACCAACAACCGCATCATGATTTCCGGGCCAAGCCCGCAGGTCGGCAAGACCTTTGTTTCGTCCAACCTTGCGGCGGTCATGGCCCTGAGCGGCCAGCGCGTGGTGCTGATCGATGCCGACATGCGCAAAGGGCATCTGCACAAAACCCTCAACACGCCGATCAGTAACGGGCTGTCCGACCTGCTGGTCAAGCGCTGCACCCTTGAACAGGCGATCAACAAAGTCGAAGTCGACAACCTGCATTTCATCAGCCGGGGGCAAGTGCCGCCCAATCCTTCCGAGCTGCTGATGCACGCCAACTTCCGCGAACTGCTGGCAGAACTCAGCGAGCGCTACGACCTGGTGATCATCGACACGCCGCCGCTGTTGGCAGTGACCGATGCCGCCATCGTCGGTCGCGAGGCCGGCATCAGTCTGATCGTCACCCGCTTCGGGGTGAACCCGGCCAAAGAGATCGAACTGACCATTCGCCGCTTCGCCCAGAACGGCATCGAGTTGAAAGGCGCGGTGTTCAACGGCGTCGAGAAGCGTGCGGCCAGCTATTACGGCGGCACTGGCTATTACAACTACGAATACGCGTCCGACAAATCCTGATGGTTGCCGATTGTTCTTTCCTGTTTGAAGTGGGTGAGTTGTGAAAAAAATACTGCACGTGGCAGAGACGATCAAAGGTGGCGTGGCGACGGTGATCCGCACGATCTCGGCATCCCCCGAAGATGACGCAGCGAATTATCAACTGGTCTATCTGGTACCCGAGGATCAGGCCAGGGAGCTGCACGGCATCGCCCCGCAGCAGGTGCGCACCTTTCCACGCAGTGGCCGTAACGTGCCGTCGCTGCTGCGTTTCGCCTGGCGTCTGAGCCAGGTGCTGCTCAAGGAAAAACCCGACGTGGTGCATTTGCACAGCACCTTTTCCGGGGTGATCGGCCGTGTTGTGTGCGTGCTGTTGCGACCATGGCGCAAGCCGAAAATCGTCTACTGCCCGCATGCGTTTTCGTTCCTGATGGAAAGCTCGCCGACCAAGCAGAAGGTCTATGCGTGGATCGAGCGGGTGCTGCAGAAAGTCACCGATGTGATCATCTGCGTCAGCCAGTACGAGCTGGATAAAGCCGCGCGTTTCGGCATCGAGCGCAAGCGCATGAAGCTGATCTACAACGGCATTCACCATAAGGACGACGCACCGAAAAGCGCTGGCGCCGAGCCGATTCATCTGCTGTTCGTCGGGCGTCTGGATTACCAGAAAGGCTTCGACGTGCTGCTCAAGGCCTACGCCAAGGTCAATCGCAACGACCTCAAACTGACGGTGGTTGGCAGTGCGGTCAACGAGGACTCGGTCGAGTGCCCACCGATGGATTCGGTCGAGTACCTGCCGTGGGTGACGCCGAGTGAAGTGCAGGCGCTGTATCAGAAAGCCGATGCGCTGATCGTGCCGAGTCGCTGGGAAGGCTTTGCCATGGTGCCGCTGGAAGGCATGGCCATGGGGCTGCCGGTGATTGCCAGCAACTGCACTTCACTGCCGGAACTGGTCACCAACGAAGTATCCGGCTACGTCTTCCCCTCCGGCGATCACCAGGCGCTGGCCGACGTGTTGACGATCATCCAGAAGCCGCGCCTGCTCGACCTCGGCAACGAAGGCCGGAGCATTGTCCGCGAACGTTTCAGCGCCGCGTTGATGATCCGCCAGACCTACGACCTGTATCACGCTCCCACTTATTAAGTAGAACTCAAGCTTATGAACGTAACGATTTTGCATGGCTACAGTGCGTCCAACTCCGGTGACGGTCTGCTCGTCGATCTGGCCATTGCTCTGGTGCAGCGTAACTTCGGCGAAGACACCGCAATCAGTGTCGTGGCGTCCGACCCTGAGTCGTTCAACTATCTGCCGCACCCGCGTTTCGATGCGCCGGTGATGGCGGCCAAAGGTCTGGGCCGGGTCAAGCAAGCGGTGTTTCTCAATCAGTCCTACGCCGGGCTCGCCGATCTGCTGAAGAAGACCGATCTGATCGTCGGCGTTGGCGGCGGTTACATGCGTTCGAAAAGCGCCTTCGAGCACATCAAGCTGAAGCTCGGCCATGCCAAGCAACTGGAAACCGCGATTCTCAGCAAAGTGCCGTCGGTTTACCTGCCGCAGAGCATCGGCCCGTTCCACGGTGAGAGCAGCAAGATCGTTGAACACTACGCCAGCGCCGATGCGGTGTTCGTGCGGGACAACCGTTCCTCGGCCATCTTTGATGCTTGCGAAAACGTCTACCGCGCGCCGGATCTGGCGGTGCAGTCGCTGGCGAGCAAGATTCTGCAGCAACCGAAATTCACCCGCTGCGCCGCCTCGCCGGCGACGGTGTGCGTGGTGCTGCGCAAGCCGCCGGAGTGGAGCAAAGAGAAGAAGGTCGCTTACGTGGCCAATCTGAAACTGCTGCTGCAGCGTCTGAAGAACAAAAGCAAAGTGGTCTGCGCCGTGCAAAGCGCCGTACGTGGCAACGATGACAGCGCGTTCTACCGCGAGCTGGGCATCAACGAAGATCTGCTGTCGCTGAAGGCAACCATCGCCAAATACCAACCGGACCTGGTGATCTCGGTGCGTCTGCACGGCGCCATCGAATCGCTGCTCTCCGGCGTGCCGGCGTATCACATCAGCTACGAGCGCAAAGGCTTTGGCGCCTATCAGGACATGGGCGTCGAGGACTGGGTGATCAACGGCGGCGATATCGACGTCGACACCATCATCAACACCGTTTACGCGCCCAATGCCTTGGCGGATTTCGGCAAGCGCCTGACCGACACTTGCCGCGAGATCGAAGCGAAAACCGTGGCCATGGACGAAATCATCAAGGGTGTCGTTCGATGATATTTCGGCTGTTGCTTCGCGGCGGAGCCTTGGGCGCGAAGTTCTTGCTGGTGTTGGCCATCACCCATTACCTCGGTTACGAGGCGCTGGGTTTTTACGGTGTGGTGGTCGCGGCGTCGCTGATCGCTTCGAAGTTCTACAGCGTCGGCTTCAGTTCCGAAATCAACCGGCTGATCAGCGTCGGCGGCAGTTCGCGGCGGGTGGTCGACAAGGTTTTGCTGCTGTATCTGGCGGTGGGGCTGTTGTTGTCGGTGCTGACCGTGCTGGTCTATTCGCTGTTTCAGTCGGTGGAAGCGACCGCCACGTTGATCCTGTGCGTGATCCTGGTGTTGCTCACCGAGCACCTGTCGTTCGAAATCAATTCCTTCGTGTTTTCCGCCCAGAGAGCCACCGCCGGAGCTCTGCTGTTCTTCATCAAGACTGGCCTGTGGGCGGTGTTGGCGGTGGGCGGCATGGTGCTCGGCTGGGTCGCGGGCATCGCCAGTGTGTTGTGGCTGTGGGTCGCCGCCAACGTGCTGGTGATCGTCGCCGGTTATTGGATCGTGGTGAACGTGCACAAGGGCCGCGAAGCCGCGCCGCTGGATACCGCGACGGTGTGGAAGGCCGGGTTGCCGTTCTATCTCGGCACCGGTCTGATCGCCCTGAGTCAGTACGCCGAGCGCTTTCTGATCATCGACCTGGAGCCCTACGCCAGCCTCGGTAAATATGTGTACGCGTGGTCGGCGGCGAACACTTTGCAGGCGTTGTCGTATGCGGTGGTGGCGGTGGTCGGCATTCCGGTGCTGGCCAAGCGTTTCCAGGCCGATCAGCAGGCATTCACGGTCAAGCAACTGTTCGTCAACAAATGGGTGATGCGCTCGCTAGTGGTCTCCGCCGTTGTGGCCGTGGCGATCTATGTGTTTTTCAATGTGCTGCTCGATTACGTCGCCAGCAGCGTGCCGCGTCCCGATAACGCGCTACTCGCGGTGCTGATCTTTTCCTTCGCTTTGCGGGCGATTGGCGACATTGTCTGGGGCGGTTTGATTGCCTCGAAAAACAGCCGGGTGTCGCTGGCCAGCGCGGCGCTCTGCCTGCTGATTTCAGTGCCGGTCAGCTATGTGCTGATCAAGCATTACTCGATCTACGGCGCGGCGTGGGGCAACGTTTTCGCCATCGTCGTGCAGCTCAGTGTGATTGCCGTGTTGACCCGTGTGACCGGCGCAAAGAAGGCTGCGCTGTCATGGGCCTGAAATTGCCGCGCATCGAGTTTCGTGGGCGCAAATTCGATTCGTCGATTTCCTTTCTGATCCTGTTCACCGGGCTGTTTCTGTCAGTGGCAATGCCGTTGCTAGTGCCGCGTGATCCGGGGCCGGATGCGATGACCTTGTGGTCGTCGTATGCGCGTGCCGACAACTGCAATTTCTGGAATCCGTTCTCACCGGATCGCTCGTCCTACGAATGTTCGGCGTTCCTGCTGCGGCCCACAGGGATCAACCTGACCAATGCCTGGGCCTACGGCATGTTCTGCAATTTCTTCCTCACCGCAATTCCGGTGGTGGTGTTTCGGCGCATGCCGCTGACCATTTTCGGCACCCTGTGCCTTTGGGGCATCGTGCGCTCGTTTTTCCTCGAGAACCTGACCAAGGAAATCATCGTGTCGGTGGCGGTGTTGAGCATTCTGCTCAGCGCATTGACGCGCAAATATCGCGGCGGTTTTTTTCTTTCGGCGGTGATTTACGGCGTGTTGATCCGGCCGTACTGGATTCTGTTTTCGCTGTCGTGGGTCGGCGTCTGCGTGATGAAAAAGTACGTCTCGCGCTTCACCTTCTTTCTGATGCTGTTCCTGTTTTATCTGGCGGTGGCCATGGCCATTCAGCTGGCGCTGGGCTTTCCGGTGTCATCGATCCGGGCGAGCAACAACGAGCTGCGCACGGCGGGCGAGGAAGGCTCGAAGTCGCTGATCGTCTCGTGGCTCAGCGGCAGTGACTTCGTTTCCCAGGCACTGGATTCGATGATCATTTTCTTCCGCCTGTCGTTCCCGGTTGAGCTGATTCTGCTGTCCGGGCCGGGGCAGGTGATCTTCGTTGCGCTGATGATCATGACCGCGCTGCTGCTGTTCAAAGTCATCACTTCGACCGACTACAAGGGCGCGCCGATCCAGACCAAACCCAAGGAACTGATCGCGATTCCGCTGGCGTTTCTGTTGGTGCAAGGCTTGTTCGAGCCGGACTTCGGCTCCTTCGCCCGCCACTTCTCGATGGTCGTGCCGGTGTTGTTCGTCGGCCTGGGCTTGATGCTGCGCGCGAACAAACCGGTGCAGGTCGAATCAAGAATTCTCACTTAAGGCAGGTGCTCTATGTCGAGCAAGAAAAAATCCCTGGAGATCGAAACCCTGCGCGGCCTGGCGTGCCTGCTGCTGGTTCTCTATCACGTCATCGGCCCGCTGGGCGGCGGCTTGAAGATCGACATCGGCTCGCCGTTCCGGGTCATCGCCGACTCGATGGTGTACGTGCGCATGCCGCTGTTCACGTTCATCTCCGGCTACATCTATTCGATCTACAAGATTCGCGGCAATGACTTTTCCGCCTTCTTCGTCGGCAAGGTGCGCCGGTTGATCGTGCCGCTGTTCTGTGTCGGCGTGCCGTTCTCGGTGCTGCAAGCGGTGGGGCCGGGGGTGAACAAGGACGTCGGCGTGATCGACGCGTTGTTGTCGTTCTGGGTGCCGATCAACCACTTCTGGTTCCTGCAGGCGGTGTTCAGCATTTTCATCTTCGTCGGCCTGCTGGAATGGCGCGGCCTGCTGCGTTCGGCGACGCGGCTGTATGGCTTGTTTGCATTTGCGGCGGTGTTGTTCCTGCTGCCGCCGTTGCCGCTGGATGCGTTCGGTATCAACGGTGCGATTTACCTGCTGCCGTTTTTTGTTGCGGGGATGATCGGTCAGGAAAATGTCGATGTTTTGAAGCAGCGTTTCAAAGTGATCGGGCCGCTGCTGTTTGTGCTGATTTCACTGACGCTGCTGTACGTCGCGGCGATTGATCGTGAGCTGATTGTCGATCGCCGCAGCCTGATTGGCTTGACGGTGGGTTGTGTGTCTTGCATCGCGTTGCTGTCGAGTGACATGCGCTCGAAAGCGCTGACCTGGCTCGGCGGATATTCCTATGCGATTTTCCTTTTCCATGTGCTGTTCGCAGCGACCTCGCGGTTTGTCCTCGGGCGCCTGGGCGTAAAGGATGAGAGTTTGCTGGTGCTCGGTGGTCTGAGTTGTGGATTGCTCGGGCCGGTGCTGTTGGCGATGGTGTTCAGCCGGTTCAATTTCACCTCGGTGCTGTTCCTTGGCGAGCGGGCGGCGAAGAAGAAAGCGCCGGTGATTGTCGCTCCGGTGGTGCAGACGCAGAACAGCTGAAAGCTTCGCGAGCAGGCTCGCTCCCACAGAGGTTGTGTGAATTGCACATGGTCTTTTGTGGGAGCGAGCC
>NZ_JASCPT010000104.1:0-18647 GCF_029959775.1 Pseudomonas sp. PS01270
CTCGCGAAGAGGTGAGTCAGTCACCGTTGATGCTGACTGACCCAGCGCTTTCGCGAGCAGGCTCGCTCCCACATTGGGTTTTGTGTTGAGGCATAAAAAAAGCGGCGCCCTGTCAGGCGCCGCTTTTTTGCATCTACGACTCAGAAATCCAGCACAACCCCGACATTCAGGCCCTGCTGCTTGAAGTCATCATCCTTGCGGAAGGTATAACCGCCACGCAGCGCCAGATCCGCCGTCAGCTTGTGACTGACACCCAGGCTCAAACGGTTCAGGTGACTTGCCGGTGTGTAGCCTTCAAGGGTGAAGTCATTGGCCGGCAGGGTGTTGAGGGCGATGTTGACCTTCTGCACGTCATCTTCGTACTCACGCTCGTGGGCGTACTCGCCATACACCTGGGTTTGCGCGGTGAAGTTGTACTTGCCCTGGATGCCCAGGCCCAGGCGTTTCGAATCGCGGCTCTGGTCATCGAAGGTCAGCGCGGTGGCGCGGTTGCTCTTTTCCGAGTAACCGTCGACATCGACACTGGCGTAATCAGCGCTGACAAACGGCGACAGATGCCATTGGCTGCCCGGTTGCGCAATGTCATAGCCCAGGCGCGTGCTGAGCGCCCACAGGCTGCCGTCGGTATCGCCTTTCTCCGCGCCCTCGCTGGCGCCGAGGTCGAACTTGCGCTTGAGGTTGTCGTAGTCGAGTTTGCCGCCGGTCAGCGCCGCGTCGGCCCACCAGCGATTCTGCTGGAACTGGGCGAACGCGGTGGCCATGTAGCTGTTGAGTTTGTAATCGGAGTCGTTGTGCCCGGCCTCGAGATTCTGCCGGTACAAACCGGCCGCCACGCCCACGCGCCAAGCCTCATTGAGGCGATAACTGCCGCCGACGTTGAGGTTGTAACCACTGCCATCGGCGCTGGCGCCGCTGCTTTGGCTGTCGACATCCAGATGCTGTCCGCCGGCCGAGACAATCGCACGCCATTGGCCGACCGCTTGCCAGTTCTCCCAGTCTGCCTGCCATTGGTTGCGCAATTCATCCTGATGCGCACGCACGGTGCCGTGGGCCATTTCAGGTAGCAGGCTCAATTCCCACGGCGCAGCCAACAGCGAATAGGCGTAATCGGCGATCAGTTTTTGCCCGGATTCGGTCGGGTGTACGCCATCGTTGTAGATCAGTTTGGTCGGATCCGGCGTGGCGCTGTTGATCCCGTAGCGGGCGTTTTCCGTGCAGCTATTGCCACTGAAGCAGGTGGCGGTGAGGTTCTGGTCGGTAGCCAGGCCAAAGCGCCCCGGGTCGGCGAAGACTTCCGAGAGCAGCACCGGAATGTTCAAAGGAATCACTTCGGCGTCGATGCCTTGCAGGCGCGTCACCAACTGACTGTTGAACTGGTTGGCGAGGGTGCTGCTGAACGCTTGCAGCGGCGTGCCGTTCAGAGCAGGTGTCAGGCCCACGTCGGGCAGCAGCCAGACCATCACGTATTTGGCGCCAGCGGTCTGCAGGGTCTGCACGCTATCGGCCAGTCGATCGGCTGCGGCGTTGGCCTGAGGCAGGCTGAGAATGCGGCCCTGAAGGAAGTCGTTGCCGCCACCGGAAATGTAATACAGCGCGTTCGGGTCGGCGCGGAAGCCGTTCGACGGCAGGTATCCGGCGCGGGTGCGTTCACCGGTGGCCGATTGTGTGGTGATCGAGTCGAGAATCTGGTCGGTGCGATAGCCACCGACCGCCCAGTTGTTGCCGTCAGGCTGGCCGTTTTCCGCGCGCACTGCGGAGCTGGAAGAGGCTGTCTGGTCGGGCGAAAAGCCCAGGCGGCCGCCGAGCAACTGGGTGGAATTCAATGAAAAAACTTCGCCGCTGCCATCCTGATACACCGGCCCGGTGCGGTTGGTGTAACGCTCGGTGGAGCCCGCCGGGCCGCCGGTGTCGGCGAAGGTGCCGGCATCGTTGAGGCTGTCGCCGAACACAATGAAACTGGAATAAGGATTGGGCGCTGCATTGGCCTGGGCGCAAGCGAGTGCGAGCAAGCAGCTGGCCAGCGGTACAAACAACGTCTGTCTGATCATGAGCAAGTCCGTTTATTTATTGTTGTAGGTGAACGAAACGACAGTACCAAAAACGTTCGGCGTTTTGCCATCGGTCGTGAATCCCTCTGCCGTTTTATAACCCGCAGGCCCCGCCATATTGCGTGCTCCGCCCAGCTAAGTTACTGTGCCGGAACGTATGAACGAGACCTTCCCCGTGTTGATCACCAGCAAACTTCTGGATCAAGTCATCAAGGCACACGCCCGCTGGCGTTGGCGCGCCTGAATCTTCTCTGCCGGCTCCGCCGGATCTGTATCGCTTTGCCTTCCTTGTCTGTTTGAAATGCCGCTGTGCTGGCGCCCTGTGCGCGTCCGACATCGCGCAGCCACCCGCGGGCAAGTCATCTGAAGGCTGTCATCAAGTCAGAATTCAAGAGGTTCGAAACGCCATGTTGCTGATGATCGACAACTACGACTCCTTTACCTACAACGTTGTGCAATACCTCGGCGAGCTGGGTGCCGAGGTCAAAGTGGTGCGCAACGACGAACTGACCATCGCCGAAATCGAAGCGCTGAATCCCGAGCGCATCGTGGTTTCCCCCGGGCCGTGCACGCCTACCGAGGCGGGCGTTTCCATCGACGCGATCAAGCACTTCGCCGGCAAACTGCCGATCCTCGGCGTCTGCCTCGGCCACCAGTCCATCGGCCAGGCCTTCGGCGGTGATGTGGTGCGTGCCCGCCAAGTCATGCACGGTAAGACTAGCCCGGTATTCCACGAGGACAAGGGCGTGTTCGCCGGCCTCAATCATCCGCTCACCGTTACCCGTTACCACTCGCTGATCGTCAAGCACGACAGCCTGCCCGATTGCCTCGAGCTGACCGCGTGGACCCAGCACGATGACGGCTCGGTCGACGAGATCATGGGCCTGCGTCACAAGACCCTGAACATCGAGGGTGTACAGTTCCACCCCGAGTCGATCCTCACCGAGCAGGGTCATGAACTGTTTGCCAATTTCCTCAAACAAACCGGCGGCACGCGCTAAGGACTTCCCATGAATATCAAGACAGCCCTCAGCCGTATCGTCGAACACCTCGACCTCAGCACCGATGAAATGCGCGATGTGATGCGCGAAATCATGACCGGTCAGTGCACCGAAGCGCAGATCGGCGCGTTCATGATGGCCATGCGCATGAAGAGCGAGAGCATCGACGAAATCGTCGGCGCGGTGTCGGTGATGCGTGAGTTGGCCGATCAGGTCGAGCTGAAAACCCTCGACGGCGTGGTCGATGTGGTCGGCACCGGCGGAGACGGTGCGAATATCTTCAACGTCTCGACCGCATCTTCCTTTGTTGTCGCAGCGGCCGGTTGCACCGTGGCCAAGCACGGCAACCGCGCAGTGTCCGGCAAGAGCGGCAGCGCCGATCTGCTGGAAGCTGCCGGCATCTACCTGAACCTGACCCCGGTGCAGGTCGCGCGCTGCATCGACAACGTCGGCATCGGTTTCATGTTCGCCCAGACCCACCACAAAGCGATGAAGTACGCCGCCGGCCCGCGCCGCGAACTCGGCCTGCGCACGCTGTTCAACATGCTCGGCCCGCTTACGAATCCGGCCGGTGTGAAGCATCAGGTCGTCGGCGTATTCACCCAGACGCTGTGCCGGCCATTGGCCGAAGTCTTGCAGCGACTGGGCAGCAAACACGTTCTGGTCGTGCACTCGAAGGACGGCCTGGACGAATTCAGCCTCGCCGCGCCGACCTTTGTTGCCGAGCTGAAGAACAACGAAATCACTGAGTATTGGGTCGAACCGGAAGACCTCGGCATGAAGAGCCAGAGCCTGCACGGTCTGTCGGTCGAAGGCCCGGAAGCATCGCTGGCGCTGATCCGTGATGCCCTTGGCAAGCGCAAGACGGAAAACGGTCAGAAAGCTGCCGAGATGATTGTGCTCAATGCCGGTGCGGCGCTGTACGCCGCCGACCTGGCAAGCAGTCTGAAACAAGGTGTGGAGCTGGCGCACGACGCGCTGCACACCGGCCTCGCTCGGGAAAAGCTCGAGGAGCTGGGTGCCTTTACCGCGGTATTCAAAGTGGAGAATGAAGGATGAGTGTACCGACGGTTCTGGAAAACATTCTGGCGCGCAAGGTTGAGGAAGTCGCCGAGCGCAGCGCCCGGGTCAGCCTGAGCGAGCTGGAAAGTCTGGCCAAGGCGGCCGATGCACCCCGTGGTTTTGCCCAGGCATTGCTGGCGCAAGCAAAGAAAAAACAACCGGCGGTGATTGCCGAAATCAAAAAGGCTTCGCCGAGCAAAGGCGTGATCCGCGAAGACTTCGTCCCGGCAGACATTGCCAAGAGCTACGAAAAGGGCGGGGCGACCTGTCTGTCGGTGCTGACCGACATCGATTACTTCCAGGGCGCCGATGCCTACCTGCAACAGGCGCGCGCCGCCTGCAAGCTGCCGGTGATCCGCAAGGATTTCATGATCGATCCGTACCAGATCGTTGAAGCCCGCGCGCTGGGCGCCGATTGCGTGCTGCTCATCGTCTCCGCACTGGACGACGTTAAAATAGCCGAGCTGGCCGCCGTGGCCAAAGGCGTCGGTCTCGACGTGTTGGTGGAAGTGCACGACGGTGACGAGCTGGAGCGCGCGCTGAAGACCCTCGACACGCCGCTGGTCGGGGTCAACAACCGCAACCTGCACACATTCGACGTCAGTCTGGAAACCACCCTCGACCTGCTGCCGCGCATCCCGCGCGATCGCCTGGTGATCACCGAGAGCGGCATCCTCAATCGGGCCGACGTCGAGCTGATGGAAATCAGCGATGTGTACTCGTTCCTGGTCGGCGAAGCGTTCATGCGCGCGGAAAATCCGGGCATTGAATTGCAGCGCCTGTTCTTTCCGGAGCGTGGTGGTCCAGTAGTGAGCGGTTCTACCCTCGACTGACCGAGTCGACCTGATTCGCGAGCAGGCTCGCTCCCACATTTGGAATGCATTTCCCCCTGTGGGAGCGAGCCTGCTCGCGAAGGGGCCTTTGAATCCGCTAAAGAGACTCAACTTGCCGGAGCTCACCATGTCGCTGCCAACCCCCCTGACCATCGAATCCGGCCTGCAAGCCGAACAGGACTTGCTGGCCTCGGTCTGCGCTGGCGACGCCGAATTCGGCCTGCTGTTCTGGCAGCCCACTGACCGCGCGCTAGTCATGCCGCGCCGCCTCAACCGTCTCGCGCAATTCGACCACGCCTGCGAAGTCTCCGCTGCCGCTGGCTGGCCGGTGCTGTTGCGCGAGACCGGCGGCGAGCCCGTCCCGCAATCCGCTGCAACCATCAACATTGCCTTGGTGTATGCCCAGTCTCGCAGCGAAGGCGACCTGAACCGCATCGAAACCGGCTACCGTCGTTTGTGCGATCCGATCTGTCAGTTGCTGGATGAGTTGGGTGGCACGTCGTCAGTCGGGGAAATCGACGGCGCATTCTGCGACGGCCGTTTCAACGTCAATCTCGACGGTCGCAAGATGGTCGGCACCGCCCAGCGCTGGCGCCAGAGTCAGGGCGGCCAGCGTCCGGTGGGGCTGGTGCACGGTGCAATGCTGATGGATGACGAGCGTGAAGCGATGGTTGCCGCGGTCAATCGCTTCAACGAAGCCTGCGGTCTGGAGCAGCGGGTGAGGGCGCAAAGCCACATCGCCCTGCATGAGAAATTCAACGCGCCACAGGCGTTGGCGCGTCTCGATGAATTGTTTCGTTTGATGCTGGCGCAGATTTACAGTGCCTGATTTACGAGCTTAGCGCGTACCGAAGACCACCATGGTCTTGCCCTTCACGTCGACCAGATTGCGTTCTTCAAGATCCTTGAGCACGCGGCCGACCATTTCTCGCGAACAACCGACAATCCGACCGATTTCCTGACGGGTGACTTTGATCTGCATGCCGTCCGGATGGGTCATGGCGTCTGGCTGTTTGCACAGCTCCAGCAGGCAGCGGGCGACGCGGCCGGTGACGTCAAAAAATGCCAGGTCGCCGACTTTGCGCGTGGTGTTGCGCAGGCGTTGTGCGATTTGTCCGCTGAGGGCGTAAAGAATGTCTGGATCCTGCTGCGATAACTCGCGGAACTTGGCGTAACTGATTTCCGCAGTTTCGCATTCGACCTTGGCCCGCACCCAGGCGCTGCGTTCCTGCTCCTGACCTGCCTGCTCGAACAGACCCAGTTCGCCGAAGAAATCTCCGGCGTTCAGGTAAGCGATGATCATCTCGCGACCATCGTCGTCTTCGATGAGGATGGTGACCGAGCCTTTGATGATGAAAAACAGCGTGTCCGAGCGATCCCCGGCGCAGATTATATTGCTCTTGGCCGCATGACGCCGGCGCTGGCAATGCATCAACAGCTTGTCGATGTTCTTGATTTTGGGTGTGGGGGTAATAGCAACCATGGTTGTATCCCGAAAAGACTGCACGGTGATGTTTGAGTTTTTATGAGGCGCTGAAGGCGGTCGCTACAGGGCTGACGAATTGGCGCCAGCGAATTGGCGCCAGCTTACCAGACACTTCGTCGAAAATTCGAGAAATTACCTACAGTCAAAAAGCATCCGTCCTAGGACGTCGTTCCTGTCGGGACAAAGCGCTGTGCTAAGCTGGCGACCCTTTTTTTACAGTGGAGTCTGGGCGATGAAGGCACGCATCCAATGGGCTGGCGAAGCCATGTTCCTCGGCGAATCCGGCAGCGGTCATGTCGTGGTAATGGACGGCCCGCCGGACGCCGGTGGCCGTAACCTCGGGGTTCGCCCGATGGAAATGCTCTTGCTGGGTGTCGGCGGCTGCAGCAACTTCGACGTGGTCAGCATCCTGAAGAAGTCGCGCCAGGCCGTTGAAAGCTGTGAAGCCTTCCTCGATGCCGAGCGTGCGACTGAAGATCCCAAGGTGTTTACCAAGATCCACATGCACTTCGTGGTCAAGGGCCGGGGCCTGAAAGAAGCTCAGGTCAAGCGCGCCATCGAGCTGTCGGCCGAGAAGTATTGCTCGGCGTCGATCATGCTCGGCGCGGCTGGCGTGGCGATTACTCACGACTATGAAATCGTTGAACTCGGCTGAACCGACATTCAACTATCATAAAAGCAGTGCAGACTCTGGCGATCCCCCGCTGACGTCTGCATAATGCGCCACTTTTTTCAGGGCAGTGATCGGTCAGCCGACAGGTCATCCGCCTGAACAGATAACCAAAATCGCCATCGCGAAGAGGTGTTAACCGTCCTACGCAGGTGCGTTGTTCGCACTTGACGGGCATGCTTGATCACGCGGCCGCGCCGCATACATAGAGAGTTTTTAACGGTGAAAAGCAAACTCAAGCTCCACGGGTTCAATAACCTGACAAAGACCTTGAGCTTCAACATCTATGACATCTGCTACGCGGAGACCCCGCAAGACCAGCAGGCTTACGTCGAGTACATCAATCAAGAGTACAACGCGAAACGCCTGACGCAGATTCTCACAGAAGTTGTCGAGATCATTGGTGCCAACATCCTGAACATCGCCAGTCAGGACTATGAACCCCAGGGCGCCAGCGTCACGATTCTGATTTCGGAAGAGCCGGTAACCCCGACTGACAGCCAGATCGAAGAATCGCCGGGCCCGTTGCCCGAAATCATTCTGGCCCACCTCGACAAGAGCCACATCACGGTGCACACCTATCCGGAAATCCATCCGGACGACGGTATTGCGACCTTCCGTGTGGATATCGACGTGTCGACTTGTGGTGTCATTTCACCGCTCAAAGCACTCAACTTCCTCATTCACCAGTTCGATTCGGACATCGTGACCGTGGATTACCGTGTGCGCGGCTTCACCCGTGACGTTGAAGGCAACAAGCACTTCATCGACCACGAGATCAACTCGATCCAGAACTACCTCTCCGAAGACACCCGCGACGCGTACCAGATGACCGACGTGAACGTGTATCAGGAAAACCTGTTCCACACCAAAATGCTGCTGAAGAACTTCGAACTGGATAACTACCTGTTCGGCGACGCCACCAGCAACCTCTCGCCGGAGCAGCGTGCCCAGGTGACCGACCGTGTGAAACACGAAATGCTGGAAATCTTCTACGCGCGCAACATGCCGACCTAAGATTACCGGACAAAAAAAGGCGACCTCCTGGTCGCCTTTTTCATGCCTCACACAAAACCCCTGTGGGAGCTGGCTTGCCAGCGATAGGGCAATGTCGGGCGATACATATCTCAGATCCGATACGTACTCTTGGTCATCACCTTGGCCAACAAGCTCATCCCGAACTTGACCGGCGCCGGAAAACGAAATCCGCCCGCATCCAACGCACTTTCCGCATGGTGTTCTTCATCGATGCGCATCTGCTCAAGAATTGCCCGGGACTTTTCGTCTTCGGCCGGCAATTGCTCCAGATGTTCGTTCAAGTGCTTGCAGACCTGATGCTCGGTCGCCGCTACGAAACCAAGGCTGACCTTGTCGCTGATCAGCCCGGCAACCGCGCCGATACCGAACGACATGCCGTAAAACAGTGGATTCAGCACGCTGGTGTGGCTGCCCAACTGATGGATGCGCTGTTCACACCAGACCAGATGATCGATCTCTTCTTCAGCCGCGTGCTCCATGGCTGCGCGTACCTGCGGCAACTTGGCGGTCAGCGCCTGCCCCTGATACAGCGCTTGGGCACAGACTTCGCCGGTGTGGTTGATGCGCATCAGACCGGCGACATGGCGGGTGTCTTCATCGCTCATTTGCGTATCCGGCTGCAGAATCGCCGGCGACGGGCGGTACGGCTGGCCACTGAAGGGCAACAGAGTGCGCATCGCGGCATCGGCTTGCAGCAGCAGACGGTCTATGGGCGAGTAGTGACGTTGGGTAGTCATGCTGACCTCCGGGAAGAATCTCGGCGGCCAGTTTAACCGAATCGGCCGTCGAGGGTTTGCGCTGGGTCATTGGCCGCTGATTTTGCTCTTTGTGGGAGCGAGCAGGCTCGCTCCCACAGTTGGTTGTCGCCAATCAGCCCGGCGGCCAGTTCATCTGGCGCTGCCCCAGCACGTGCATATGGATGTGATAGACAGTCTGCCCGCCAAGTTCATTGCAGTTCATCACCACGCGGAAGCCCTCTTCGCAACCCAGTTCCAGCGCCAGACGCTGCGCGGTGAACAAGATGTGCCCGGCCAGCGCCTTGTCGTCTTCGGTTAGGTCGTTGAGCGTGCGCACCGGTTTTTTCGGGATTACCAGAAAGTGCACCGGAGCCTGGGGGGCGATGTCGTGGAAGGCCAGAACCTGGTCGTCCTCGTAAATGATATTGGCCGGGATTTCCCGGTTGATGATCTTGGTGAACAGAGTATCCACTGCTGTTTCTCCGTTGAGTTGGGCTGAATCGAGTGTACCGCTTTGAAGTTGTCTTCCTAGCGGGGGCAGTAAGCTTTATTGACCATGCCGACAATCGTCCGGTTAAGCCAGCGCGAACCCAGTCGCGGCAGGAACGCCAGCCAGCGGTTGCGTCGTCCCGGAATGATAATGGCGCGGTTTTTATCCAGTGCACGCACGGCATGCAGTGCCACTTCTTCCGGACTCATCAGCGAGTGGCTGCTTTCGATCTTTTCGCTACTCATCTGTGCGGTACGGAAGAACGGTGTCCGCGTCGGGCCGGGGCACAGCACGGAGACTTTCACGCCGCTTTGTTTGAGTTCCACGCGCAGGGCTTCGGAAAAATGCAGCACATAGGCTTTGCTGGCGTAGTAGGTGCTCATCCATGGGCCGGGGCTGTACGCAGCCACCGAGGCGACATTGAGGATCTGCCCGCCACCCAGCAGCGCCATGCTGTTACCCAGCGCATGGCAGAGGCGGGTGAGGGCGAGGATATTGACCTCGATGAGGTCCTGCTCGGTCATCCAGTCTTGCGCGAGGAATGGCCCGCAGGTGCCGATGCCTGCGCAATTGACCAGCAGATCGATTTGCCGGTCGCCTTCTTCCAGCTCCAGCAAAAAGCCAGACAGGCGCAACGGTTCGCCGAGATCGCAGGCACGAAACAATACTTCGACATCGAAACGCTGGGTCAGCTCGATGGCGATACTTTCCAGCTGATCACGCTGTCGTGCCACCAGAATCAGGCTGCGGCCGCGCCGAGCCAGAGCTTCGGCCATGGCCAAGCCGATGCCGCTGGAAGCGCCAGTGATCAGAGCGTAACGGGTCATGCAGTTCTCCATCGCAACAGCTCCGCGCCGGCGACGCGGTTGTCGCGGCAGGGAGCGCTGTTCATTCTTGCGCAGAGTCTACAGGGGCCTGCGCCGGTTCGGCTGCCTCGTCGGCGGAAATCGCTGGCGGCTCGACAACCTCAACTTCGTCGGTGGTCACCGAGCCGCTGTCATAGCTGCTCTCCAGATTGCTTTCATATTCTTCCTGCACAGCCGAGAAGCCGCCAAGCAGGCCGCCGGCAAAAATCAGTGCGAAGAATACGATCCACAACGAGCACAGCACTTTCACCGCCGTGCTGTTCGGTGGCGGCGGCGGGCCATAGCGGTTGGCGCCGGCATTGCCGGGTACGACCATCATTACCAGCGGGAAGAAACCGCCCACGAACGGCACCAGATTCAACAGCCACAGCCAGCCCGACCAGCCGATATCGTGCAGGCGCTGAACGCTGAACAGAATGCTGACGATCATGAAGCCGAGGAACAGGAAGACCGCCAGAATGCCGCCGAGGATCAGCCCGGTAGTCGAGTCGCCGCTGACCAAGCCCAACGCAATCAAAGCAAACACGCCGACGATGGGCAGGGTCACCAGGCTCAAGACCATGGTCCAGGCCAGAAAGCGCAGGCGACCGATCCGGCCTTCGACGCTGAATGGCTTGAGCGTGGCGAATGGCGGCAGAGCTTCACCGACATTGGCGCGCGGTGGGGCGTAAGGCGAGTCGGGTTCGGCCACTGTTGCAGGGTTGTCGTGGACGTCCGCGAGATTCAGTTCGATGGCGGTTTCCGCTTCGATCCGCGCATCGATCCCGGTTTTGTTCAACGCCTGCAGATACGTCTGCGCATCGCTGTGAGACAAATCACGTTTGAGAGCGACGGTGCGGCCATTGAACAGGCGCTCGATGGCGGCCACATCGCTTTTGAACAGATCCGCCAGATTCAGTTTGGCGGTGGTGAGGTCGACGCCGGGCTGCAGCGCGCCGTCGAAGACGATCTTGTAACGGGTGTCGCTCATGGCCGAGGCATCCTTGTCGCGATTATTTGGCAGCCAGTCTGATCAGGACTGGCCAGATATGTTTTTCAGCGCGGCCAGCGTTTTGGCAACTGTGCAGCGCGCGCTTGGGCTTGACGATATTCGGCGTCGAGCCGCGCGATCAACTGATCCACGCTTGGCAGATCACCAATCTGGCCAACACCCTGACCCGCCGACCACACGGTCTTCCAGGCTTTGGCTTCATCGTTGATCGGCTTGAGCTTGTCGCCGAAATTGACCTCGCCCTTGCCTTGCAGGGCCGCCATGTCGAAACCGGCCGCCTCCAGGCTCTGGCGCATGAAACTGGCCGGCACTCCCGACACCGCTGGAGTATGAATGATGTCGGCAGCCTTGGCTGTCAGCAGCATTTCTTTATAAGCGTCAGGCGCGTGACTTTCGGTGGTGCCGATAAATCGCGTACCGAAGTAGGCCAAATCCGCGCCGAGCAACTGTGCGGCGAGAATCTCATGGCCGTGGTTCAAACATCCTGCAAGCAACAGCGTCTTGTCGAAAAACTCACGGATCTCGGCAATCAGCGCAAACGGACTCCAGGTGCCGGCGTGCCCGCCGGCGCCGGCCGCGACGGCAATCAGCCCGTCGACACCGGCTTCAGCGGCTTTCTCGGCATGGCGCCGCGTGGTCACGTCGTGAAACACCAGACCGCCGTAGCTGTGCACCGCGTCGACCAGTTCCTTCACCGCGCCGAGGCTGGTGATAACGATCGGCACCTTATGCTCGACGCAAATGTCCAGATCCGCCTGAAGGCGCGGGTTGCTGTGGTGAACAATCAGGTTCACCGCATAAGGGGCCGGATTATCCAGCGTCGCCAGGCCCGCTTCGATCTGTTCCAGCCAGGCCTTGAACCCACTGCTTTCGCGTTGGTTCAGAGCCGGAAAGCTGCCGACCACGCCGTTGCGGCAGCAGGCGAGCACCAGTTCCGGATTGGAGATCAGAAACATCGGCGCCGCCACGACGGGCAGACGCAGACGTTGTTCGAGCAGAGCGGGCAGCGACATTGAGAACACCCCGAGGATCTGTATTGGTTGAAGTTAGAACGGCTTGACCACGACCAGAATTACGATAGCCAGCAATATCAGAACCGGCACTTCATTGAACCAGCGATAAAAGACATGGCTGCGGGTGTTTTCGCCACGGGCAAAGCGTTTTACCTGCGCGCCGCACATGTGGTGGTAGCCGATCAGCAATACGACCAGAGTCAGTTTTGCGTGAATCCAGCCGCCTTGGCTGAAGATTGATGGATTAAGGTAGATCAGCCAGCCACCGAAGATCAGCGTGGCGATCATCGCCGGGCCCATGATGCCGCGATACAGCTTGCGCTCCATGACGCTGAAGCGTTCCTGGCTGATCGTGTCGGTGCTTTGCGCGTGGTAAACGAACAGGCGCGGCAAGTAAAACAGCCCGGCAAACCAGCAGACGACGCTGACAATGTGAAACGCTTTGAGCCATAGATAGAGCATTTTTGGTTATTCCCTCATTCACGGTAGCCAGATAGTAGAGGCTTGAGCGTCCGCGCGTCACCTTGGCGGTTGTCGCAGGCGCGCGCGGCCCCTATTATCGACGGCTTTCCAGTGGGTTCGTTGAGGGCAGGTTTATGGTCAAGGTCGGTATCGTCGGCGGCACGGGTTACACCGGTGTCGAACTGCTGCGTCTGTTGGCACAGCATCCGCAGGCAGAAGTGGTCGTCATCACTTCCCGATCCGAGGCCGGTCTGGCCGTGGCTGACATGTACCCGAACCTGCGCGGTCACTATGACGGGCTGGCGTTCAGCGTGCCGGACGTGAAAACCCTTGGCGCCTGCGATGTGGTTTTCTTCGCCACGCCACACGGCGTGGCTCACGCCTTGGCAGGCGAGCTGCTGGCGGCGGGCACCAAGGTCATCGACCTGTCCGCCGACTTCCGCCTGCAAGATGCTGATGAATGGGCCAAGTGGTACGGCCAGCCACACGGCGCACCGCAATTGCTGGACGAAGCGGTCTATGGTCTGCCGGAAGTCAATCGCGAGCAGATCAAGAAAGCGCGCCTGATCGCGGTGCCGGGTTGCTATCCGACCGCAACGCAATTGGGTTTCCTGCCGTTGCTGGAAGCAGGTCTGGCCGACGCATCGCGTTTGATCGCCGACTGCAAATCCGGTGTCAGTGGTGCCGGGCGTGGTGCGGCTGTAGGTTCTTTGTACTCCGAGACGTCGGAAAGCATGAAGGCTTATGCGGTAAAAGGTCATCGTCATTTGCCGGAAATTCGCCAGGGGCTGCGTCGCGCGGCGGGCAAGGACGTCGGCCTGACCTTCGTCCCGCACCTGACGCCGATGATTCGCGGTATTCACTCCACGCTCTACGCGACAGTAGCGGATCGCTCGGTTGATCTGCAGGCACTGTTCGAAAAGCGCTATGCCAACGAACCGTTCGTCGATGTCATGCCAGCCGGCAGCCAACCGGAAACCCGTAGCGTGCGTGGCGCCAACGTGTGCCGCATCGCCGTGCATCGTCCACAGGATGGCGATCTGGTGGTCGTACTCTCGGTGATCGACAATCTGGTCAAGGGCGCCTCGGGCCAGGCGGTGCAGAACATGAACATTCTGTTCGGACTGGACGAGCGCTTCGGCCTGTCACACGCCGGCATGCTGCCGTAACGTTAGCCGCAACCTGTAAGCCGCAAGCTTGAAGCTCACCGCTTGAAGCTTGCCGCTGCTCCTCTAATAGTTGACCAATTTTCTAGGACAAGCGGATAATGCGCGTCATCACGCATTATGGCGGCGTAACGCCGGGAGATAGTCAGCATGAGCGTCGAATCCTTCACCCCCACGGCTTTGCAATTCACTCAAGGTGCTGCGCACAAGGTGAAGAGCCTGGTCGATGAAGAGGGGAATGATCGCTTGAAGCTGCGCGTATTTGTTACGGGCGGCGGTTGTTCAGGGTTTCAATACGGTTTCACCTTCGATGAAGACGTGGCCGATGACGACACCATCGTCGAGCGCGAAGGCGTGAGCCTGGTGGTCGATCCGATGAGCTTCCAGTACCTGGCCGGTGCCGAGGTGGATTATCAGGAAGGTCTGGAAGGTTCGCGCTTCGTGATCAAGAACCCGAATGCCACCACGACTTGTGGTTGCGGGTCGTCGTTCTCGATCTGATCGCGCTTCACCGCACACAACAAAACGCCGCAGAGCCTTTCGGTTCTGCGGCGTTTTTGTATCTGAAGTTTAGGCCGGGTAGATGGCGCCGAGTACGCGCAGGCCGCGAGCGCCGGTGACGCTTGGTCGATTGGCGGCGATGCCTTCGAGGCAGCAGTGCGCAAGCCAGGCGAAGGCCATGGCTTCCACCCAGTCAGGGTCAACGCCGTGAGTTGCGGTGCTGGCGACTTGGGTATTTGGCAGCAGATCCGCCAGACGTCTCATCAGCGTGGCGTTGTGCGCGCCGCCGCCACAAACCAGCAGTTCCTGAGTGTCCGATTGAGCGCTTTGTAGCGACTCGATGATGGTCAGCGCCGTCAGTTCGAGCAGCGTGGCCTGAACGTCTTCGGCTGCGAAAGTCGGCAGACGCGATAGATGCTGTTCCAGCCATGGCAGATTGAAGACTTCGCGGCCGGTACTTTTCGGGCCTTTGGTGACGAAGAACGGGTCGCTCAGCAGTGCCGTGAGCAGGGCTGGTTCAACCTTGCCGGTCGCAGCCCATTTGCCGTCCCGGTCATAGCTTTCGCCACGTTGCCGGTGAATCCAGGCGTCCATCAGAACATTTCCCGGGCCGCAGTCGAAACCGGCTACAGGTTTGTTTGGCTCAATCAGGCTGAGATTGCTGAATCCGCCGACATTCAAGACTGCCTGGTTACCAGTACGCTCTTCAAACAACGCTTCGTGAAAGGCTGGTACCAGAGGCGCACCCTGGCCACCCGCTGCGACATCGCGACTGCGGAAATCGCTGACGACGGTAATACCGGTCAACTCAGTCAGCAGGGCTGGATTACCGATCTGCACGGTAAACCCGCGCGCCGGCTCATGGCGAATGGTCTGACCGTGGCTACCGATGGCACGGATGGCATCGGGCTTGAGTTGTTGTTGTGCGAGGAGGGTGTGAATGCCCGACGCGGCAAGTTCGACCCAGTGTTGCTGGGCAATCGCCGAGCGGGCGATCTCGTCGGGGCCGCTGGCGCACAAGCCAAGCAGCTCGGCGCGCAGGGAGTCAGGCATTGGCAGGTAGTGGGTGGCGATCAGTTTGATCGCCGAGGTCTGCTCGATCAGGGCGATGTCCAGCCCGTCGAGACTGGTTCCGGACATCACACCGATATACAGGGCCATGGCTTAACGCTTGCTCGAAGCCAGCATGGTGGCCTTCTCTTGATCCATGCGCGCCATCAGTGGCTGGCTCTGCGCGAGGAAGCGCGCGCGTTCGGACTTGGCGATCGGATCGGCCATTGGCAGCTTCTGGCCCAGCGGATCGACGTGAACGCCGTTGACCTGGAACTCATAGTGCAAATGCGGGCCGGTGGAAAGGCCAGTCGTACCGATATAGCCAATGACTTGACCTTGCTTGACGCTGCCACCGGTTTTCACGCCTTTGGCAAAGCCCTGCATATGGCCGTAGAGCGTACGGTAAGTGTTGCCGTGCTGAATGATCACAGTGTTGCCGTAGCCACCGCGACGGCCGGCCAGCAGGACTTTGCCGTCACCGGCAGCCTTAATCGGCGTGCCTCGCGGCGCTGCGTAGTCGACACCTTTGTGCGCGCGGATCTTGTTGAGGATCGGGTGCTTGCGGCCCATGGAGAACTTCGAGCTGATGCGGGCGAAGTCAACCGGCGTACGGATGAAGGCCTTGCGCATGCTGTTGCCATCGGCAGTGTAATAGCTGCTGTTGCCTTGTTTGTTGGTGTAGCGAACAGCGGTGTAAGTCTTGCCGCGGTTGGTGAAGCGCGCCGACAGGATCGGGCCGGTGCCGACAGCCTTGCCATTGATGACTTTCTGCTCGTAGATCACATCGAATTCGTCGCCTTGACGAATGTCCTGCGCGAAATCGATGTCGTAGCCAAAGACACTGGCCATGTCCATGGTCATGCTGTGAGAAAGGCCGGCGCGGGCTGCGGACTGCGACAGTGAGCTGTTGATGACACCGTGGACGTAGGCAGTGCGAACAGTTGGCTTGGCAGTCACGCGGTTGAACGAATAACCCCTGTCATTCTTGGTCAGGGTGATGGTTTCAATGTCGCTGACCTTGCTGTGCAGGCTGGTCAGTTGGCCTTCCGGGCTGAGTTCGAATTCGAGTTTCTGACCGCGCTTGAGTTGGCTGAACTGCTTGGCTTGCTTGTCGCTTGCCAGTATTTCGTGCACGGAGGCTGCCGGTAGGCCGACTTTTTCAAACAGGGTAGACAGCGTATCGCCTTTGGAAACCACGACCTCACGGTGCCCAGGCTCTTTTGGTTTCTCAGCAGGCGCTACAGGTGCTGGCGCGGTTTCAGCGGTTTGCGCGGTGTTTTCGTCGCTGTTTTCGATTTGTGCGAACGGCGAAGCTGCGGGCTCGTTTGTGGCTTGAGCGGCATCAGCAGCGTCTTGATCTTGTGTCAGTTGTTCAGCAGGACTTTCCAGTTCAAGACTCAGAGTCGTCTTTTTGGCTTCAACATCGCTGGAGGGAAATACCAGCAGCGCCAGGCTGAGAAGGGCGGCGATTCCACTTGCGGCGAGCAGGTGGGTCTTCGGGTAAAGCGGGGGCGCTTTAGACGGTTCTGTGGTCATAGGTAATTTTTGACTTTGAAATAGATGAATTGGAAAAGATGAATGACATGATGAAGATGAAATAACTGTATAAAATATAACCAAATCATCGCTGAAGCAAGTCTACAGACCTCGGGTCTGTGGATTGGTGTCCGTGCGCCGGGCAAAACTTGTAATTGGTGCGCGTTCTTGTATGGTTGGTTCCCTTTGAATCTGAGCCTTGCGGGTCTGTTATGAAGTCGGTTGAAGAGCAGCTAGCGCTGATTAAACGTGGTGCGGAAGAACTGTTGGTCGAGTCCGAGCTGGTCGAAAAGCTCAAGCGCGGCGAGCCGCTGCGTATCAAGGCTGGTTTCGACCCTACCGCTCCGGATCTGCATCTTGGTCATACCGTGCTTATTAATAAGCTGCGTCAGTTCCAGGAGCTGGGGCACCAGGTGATCTTCCTTATAGGTGACTTCACCGGGATGATCGGTGATCCGAGTGGCAAGAGCGCCACGCGTCCGCCACTGACGCGTGAGCAGGTTCTGGAAAATGCCGAGACCTACAAGACTCAGGTTTTCAAAATCCTTGATCCGGCGAAAACCGAAGTTGCCTTCAACTCCACCTGGATGGACAAGATGGGGCCGGCGGATTTCATTCGCCTGACTTCGCAATACACCGTCGCTCGCATGCTCGAGCGCGATGACTTCGACAAGCGCTATACCACCAACCAGCCGATCGCTATTCACGAGTTCCTCTATCCGCTGGTTCAGGGTTATGACTCGGTCGCGCTGCGCGCCGATGTCGAGCTGGGCGGTACCGATCAGAAATTCAACTTGCTGATGGGGCGTGAGTTGCAGCGTGGTTATGGCCAGGAAGCCCAGTGCATTCTGACCATGCCATTGCTGGAAGGTCTGGATGGCGTGAAGAAGATGTCCAAGTCGCTGGGCAACTATGTCGGTATTCAGGAAGCGCCAGGCGTCATGTACAGCAAGCTGGTTTCCATCCCGGATGCGCTGATGTGGCGTTACTTCGAGTTGCTCAGCTTCCGTTCGATGGATGAAATCAACGCATTCCGGGCTGACGTCGAAGCTGGGGCGAATCCGCGTGACATCAAAATCAAACTCGCTGAAGAGATCGTTGCGCGTTTCCATGGTGAAGAGGCTGCGGCGAACGCTCACCGAGGCGCTGGCAACCGCATGAAGGATGGCGAACTTCCAGATGACTTGCCTGAGATCGAGCTGTCTTCGGTTGAGGATATGCCAATCGCTGCCGTCCTTAATAAGGCAGGCTTGGTGAAGAACTCGGCGGCGGCGCGTGATCTGCTGGCGGCGGGCGGAGTCCGGGTCGATGGCGAGGTGGTTGATCGCTCCTTTATATATGCACTGGGAGCGACTCACGTTTGCCAGGCCGGCAAGAAGGCTTTTGCACGTATTACGCTGAAATCTGAATAAAGTTGAAATTTGGGGTTGACGGCGAATTCTAGAGGTCTATAATTCGCCCCACTTCCGGCGCGGTCGAAACGGAAAACTCATTGAGATTCAAAGAGTTACGCGGTTTTCGACAGCGGCTTGCTTCAGATCATCGAAGCCTGGAAGGAGTTGAAAGAGCAGTGATGTGTAGCTCTTTTAACGGTTCGATCTTCTCGGTCGAAAGCGGAGAAAAAGAGGTGTTGACAGCAGCGATTAACGCTGTAGAATTCGCCTCCCGCTAACGAGAGATCGGAAGCGCAAGTG
>NZ_JASCPT010000105.1:0-18561 GCF_029959775.1 Pseudomonas sp. PS01270
GGCTCGCTCCCACAGGGTGATGCAGTGAACACAAAATCTGTTGACACTGCTGATCACTGTGGGAGCGAGCCTGCTCGCGAAGGCGTCAGCTCTTGCAACACCATTCTCCCTGACTGTCACACTTTGTCTCATCTTCAGTTATGCTCGCCGTTCGTCGTAACCGCCGGAGCTGCTGACCTTATGTCCCCCATTCGCCTGTTTGTCCCCCTCGCCCTTTCCTTGCTGGCGGCCTGCGCCACGCAACCGAAACACAACGTGACCGTGGAAAAACAAAGCGAATGCCCCGTGCGGCTCAACGTCGGGCAAAACCTGATCATCAGCCTGCCAAGCAACCCGACCACCGGCTACCGCTGGGCGATTCAGGATTCGGCTGGCGGCGTGTTGCGCGCCCTCAGCCCCGAGGTTTACAGCAATCCGGAAGATGCCGGCGTGGTGGGCGCAGCGGGGGTTTCGACCTGGCGCTTCCAGGCCTTCGCGGCCGGCACCGGGCGTTTGCGCCTGACTTCGCAACAACCGTGGGCTCCGGAAGTGCTGCCAGTGGAAACCTTTGACTGCGCCATTTCCGTGGAATGATCGGGTTCGCGAATCCTTCCTGACATTCGCGATAACCGCGCACGATTCCATGATCTATTCGTATAAAAAACTGTCATTTCTGTCAGTTACCAGCCCTTCGCACTCACGTTTAGAGTGGACGCAGAGCAGCTCCCCATGAGCTGTCGCGTATTCAAGGAACGGCCATGAGCACTCAAGACAAGGATTCCAAACCCCAAGCCAACGCCTTCACCTGCCAGATTGAAGGCGCAGAGGCGTTCAGCTTTCCGTTAGTCACTGCGTTCCGCACCGAGCGAATTACCATCACGGGCGCCGACTATCTCCCACTTGATCAGGATATTTACAAGATTGAGTTCACTTTCGATAACGACATCGTGACTGCCGAATACAACCTCGGCCATGCCAAGGTAAAGGTCGACACCGAGACGGGGAAGGCCAACATACGATATACGCCGATCAGCATGACCCTGAAGCTGACCGTTGACCATTTCTCCAAGTCCGTCTCCGGCGTATATGCCATCGATACGGTCCAGGACTACGGCGGTGTGATAACCCCTGGAATCAAGCTGAACGGGAATTTCGCAGTCAATTATATCGACAGCTGAGACAGCCTTGGCCCGCTGAGCTGCGCAGAGCGTGACTCACAACTTCAGATCGCCTCGTGCGCGGCGACTCAAAGTCGCCGAATCACCCGTCTTTAACCGCACCGAAGCGGCTTATCAGCAATTCAAGCATCCATGCCGCACTTTGGCTAAAATGCCGGCCTTTTCCACCGACACCGCCGGACGCCGCCGTGAGCAAAGAACCCGATCGCCTATTCGCCCAGCCTTTGGCCCAGGTGCCTGACTTCGCCTTCAATGAAGACGTGGTGCGGGTGTTCCCGGACATGATCAAGCGCTCGGTGCCGGGTTACCCGACCATCGTCGAAAACCTCGGCGTGCTCGCGGCGCAGTTCGCCCAGCCGAACAGCGTGCTCTACGACCTCGGTTCGTCGCTCGGGGCAGTCACTCAAGCCCTGCGCCGTCATGTGCGCACTGACGGTTGCCGGGTCATCGCTGTGGATAACTCGGCGGCGATGGTCGAGCGTTGCCGTGAGTACCTCAATGGTCAGGATTCGATGTTTCAGGAATTGCTGCCAGTCGAGGTGATCGAGGGCGATATCCTCGCGCTGGAGTTTCAACCGGCCTCGGTGGTGGCGCTGAACTTCACCCTGCAATTCATTGCCCCGGCCCAGCGCACCGCGTTGCTCTCGCGCATTCGCCAATCGTTGTTGCCCGGCGGCGCGCTGATTCTCTCGGAAAAGCTGCGCTTCAACGATGCCGAAGAACACGCCCTGCTCACCGATCTGCACGTGGCGTTCAAACGCGCCAACGGCTACAGCGAACTGGAAATCGCCCAGAAGCGCAGCGCCATCGAAAACGTCATGAAGCCCGACAGCCTCGAAGAACACCGCGAACGCCTGCTGGCCGCCGGGTTCTCGAAAGTCGTGCCGTGGTTCCAGTGTCTTAACTTTGCCTCGTTGATTGCCTTGCCATGATTGATCTGTCCCCCCTCGCCCGCCGTCTGGCCGGTACCCCGCTGGCCGAATGGGCCAACACCCTGCAAGCGCAACTCGACAAGAAAATGGAGAAGGGCCACGGCGATCTGGAGCGCTGGCAAAGTGCGCTGGACGCCTTGCCGAAAATCCAGCCAAGCGAAATCGACCTGCTCAACGGCCTGAAACTCGACACCGATTGCGACGACGACACCCGCGCGCAGATGCGCACCGCGCTGATGGGCCTCTCGCCATGGCGCAAAGGGCCGTTCGACCTGTTCGGTGTGCATGTCGACACCGAATGGCGTTCGGACTGGAAGTGGTCGCGCGTCTCCCCGCACCTCGACCTGAAGGGCAAACGCATCCTCGATGTCGGCTGCGGCAACGGCTACTACATGTGGCGCATGCTCGGCGCCGGTGCCGACAGCGTGATCGGTGTCGACCCGAACTGGCTGTTCTTCTGCCAGTTCCAGGCTGTGCAGCGTTACTTGTCCGAGCCGAATGCCTGGCACCTGCCGTTCCCGTTTGAAGACCTGCCGCCGAATCTGGAAGGCTTCGACACAGTATTTTCCATGGGCGTGTTCTATCACCGTCGCTCGCCGATCGAGCATTTGCTGGCGCTGAAGGATTGCCTGGTCAAGGGTGGGGAACTGGTGCTGGAAACCCTCGTGGTCGAAGGCGACAAGCATCAGGTGCTGGTGCCGGAAGATCGCTACGCGCAGATGCGCAACGTGTGGTTTTTGCCGTCGGTGCCGGCGCTGGAATTGTGGCTGCGCAGAGCCGGATTCAGCGATATTCGTTGTGTGGATGTCAGTACCACGACGGTGGAAGAACAACGCGGGACGGAGTGGATGAAGTATCAGTCGCTGAGTGATTTTCTTGATCCTGAGGATCACAGCAAAACCATTGAAGGGCTGCCGGCGCCGATGCGGGCGGTTATCGTCGCCAGGAAGTAAGCGTATTTTCCCATGACCGCGGTGGGCCTGCCCCTCACCCCAGCCCTCTCCCCAGGGAGAGGGAGCTGATTGTTGAGCTTTTCAAAACTTGAGTCCGACTCGGTATTTCAGGTCGGCGGACTTGGTCCATTCAACTAGGTCGGTCCCCTCTCCCTCTGGGAGAGGTTAGGGTGAGGGGCTTTTGGTGCGTCTGGCGCGGAAAAACTCGGTCAGCACCGCACCACACTCTTCAGCCAGCACCCCGCCCTCATACAGCACCCGGTGATTCAAAAAGCCCTGGGTAAAAAACTGTCCCTGACTCTGCACAATCCCGGCCTTGGGTTCCAGCGCGCCGTACACCACCCGCGCCACCCGCGAATGCACGATCAGCCCGGCGCACATGCTGCACGGTTCCAGCGTCACATACAGCGTGCTGCCCGGCAGGCGATAGTTATCCACTGCCTGCGCGGCGGCGCGGATCGCGACCATTTCGGCGTGGGCACTCGGGTCACTGGTGCTGATCGGGCAATTGAAGCCGCGACCGATGATCACGCCATCGTGCACCAGCACCGCGCCCACCGGCACCTCACCGAGGGCGGCGCCCTGTGCGGCGAGGGTCAGGGCTTCGCGCATGAAGTCGCGGTCGCGGCTGCGGTCGATGATCGCCGCCGGGCGGATCTGGCGCATCACTTCACCTCGATCGCGGCCATCAGGCCGGTTTCCATGTGGTCGATGACATGGCAGTGGAACATCCACACCCCCGGGTTATCCGCCACCAGCGCCACTTGCGCACGCTCGTTCTTGCCCAGCAGATAGGTGTCGGTGAAATACGGCACGACTTTGTGCCGGTTCGACGCGATCACCTTGAAGCTCATGCCGTGCAGGTGGATCGGGTGCTGGTACTGGGTCATGTTCTTCAATTCCAAAATATAGCTCTGACCCAGTTTCAGGCTGGCAATCGGTCGGTCAGCACAGGTCTTGTCGGTGATGTCCCAGGCCTTGCCGTTGATCTGCCACAGGCTCGGCGGTTTGCCGTTTTCGGTGTTCACCGAGACCGAGCCGACCCATTCGAAATTGAAGTTGAGTTTCTCCGCATTGGCCAGATCCGGCTCGGCCACCGGGTTGGCCGGCAGGGCTTTCGGCCAGTCCGTCGGCGCGTCGGTGTTGGCGACTGAACGTAGCGTGCCCAGACGCACCGGGCCGTTGCGCAGCGACAACTCTTCACCCGCCGCCGGGGCCTTGATCGCCAGGCAAATGCGCATGCCGGGGCCGAGCCAGTATTCCTTGCCCAACGGGCGGGGCTCGACCGGGTTGCCATCCAGCGCGTAGATCTTCGCTTCGACACCGGGGATGTTGATGCGATAGGTCAGGGTATTATCGAGATTGAGCAAACGCACCCGGGTGATCTGCCCGGCCGGCAGATCAATCACCGGCAACGGCACACCATTGATCGTCGACAGGCGCCCAGCGGTACCGCCACGGGCCGCTTCGCGGGGGATGCTGAATTCGACGAACTGGCCTTGCTCGTCGATGTGCCAGTTCTTCAGGCTCAGGGTTTTCTCGTACTTGAAGCCGGTCGGCTCGCGTTCTTCGATGATCAGCGGCCCGACCAGCCCGCGCCCCAGTTCCTCGCTGCTGCTGACATGCGGGTGATACCAGTAGCTGCCGGCGTCCGGCACGCGGAATTTATAGTCGAAGTATTCGCCCGGCAGCACCGGCAGTTGCGATACGTAGGGCACGCCGTCCATCTCCAGCGGCAGGCGGATGCCGTGCCAGTGAATGGTAGTCGCCACCGGCAGGTGATTGATGAAGCGCACCCGCAGCCATTCACCCTGACGCACACGCAACTCGGTGCCCGGCGCCGACGGGCCGAACGCCCAGGCCTCGGTCTTGTGCCCCGGCACCAGCTCGACGTCCAGCGGCGCGGCGATCAGTTCATAGTCGTGGCCGGCCTCGGCGTCGGCCATCTTGCCCAGCCAGTAACGCGACGCGCCTCCCGCGCCCACGCCAACGACAACAAGACCGGCCAGGCCACCGAGGATTTGGCGACGGGTAAAGGACATGAACTCAACTACCTCACGTATCAGCGACAGACCCCGAGGGATCCGCAAAAGGCGAATACGATACACCCGCAGTTGAGAAACAGTAAGGGCGACCTGCGGCCGCACGTCTTGTCGGCCTTATGCGCGCAGCCCGGTAATCAGGTGCAGCACGCCGCCCTCAAGCGGCATGACGCCCGCCACACCGGCCACACTCAGGGCCTGACGGTCGACACGGGCCTCGTCGTGCAGCGCCACGCGCACCCGAGTCAGCGCCACCGGTTGCTGCGACTTGAGGTTATCCACACCGCCCAGCGCCGCAACAATCTCGGCGCTCAGGCCGGCAATCGGTTCGGCGACGGCTTTCACCTCATCCGAGACCAGATCCGGCGTCAGTGCTTTCCAGAATGCCTGCTGCAATTTGTCGAACATGTTCAATTCTCCATAACCGGTGAGGCATCGACTTTCGCCCCATGAAACTGCTGCAAGGCTGCGCGCACGTCGGCGGCGCTTTCCAAGTTCGAAACCTGTTCGGCGATGATTCGACAGTCGGCCAGATCCACTTCGCGGACCGCCGACTTGATCGCCGGAATCAACGGCACGCTCACCGACAGCTCATCCACACCCAGCCCCAGCAGCAACGGCACCGCAAGGCGTTCAGACGCCATGGCGCCGCAGACGCCGACCCATTTGCCGTGGGCATGGGCCGCCTTAACCGTCATCGCGATCAGGCGCAGCACTGAGGGATGAAAGCTGTCCGCCTGACTGGCCAGACGCGGATGATCACGATCCATGGCCAGGGTGTATTGGGTGAGATCGTTGGTGCCGATGGAAAAGAAATCCACGTGCGGCGCCAGCACATCGGCCATCAGCGCAGCGGCGGGCACTTCGATCATGATTCCCAGCTTTGGCATGTGCCTAATGCCGACTACTCGCGCCTCCTCTTCGAGGATCTGCCGCGCCAGACGCAGCTCGGCCAGATTCGTGACCATCGGCAACATGATGTGCAGACGCGTCAGTTCACAGCAGGCGAGGATTGCGCGGAACTGCTCGCGCAACAGTTGCGGTCGTTCAAGACACAGACGAATGCCACGCAAACCGAGGAAAGGATTGGTTTCGCTGTCCATCGGCACATAAGCCAGCGGTTTGTCGCCACCGATATCGAGGGTGCGCACCACCAGATTGTGTACCGGCCCGATGGTGCGGGCGATGGCGCTGTAGGTGGCCACTTGTTCATCTTGGCTGGGAGCCTGTTGGCGGCCCAGGTAGAGAAATTCCGAACGCAGCAGGCCAACTCCACTCGCGCCCAGCTCCATGGCCTGGGCGGTTTCTTCCTGCGAGGCAACGTTGGCGGTGACTTCGATGTGCTGACCGTCACGGGTGCAGGCCGCCTCGCTGGCCTGCGCCAGTTCCAGCTGATGACGCTTACGCTGGCGCTCATGCCGCGTGCGCAATTGATCGATGGACTCGGCGTCCGGGTGCAACTGCAATTCGCCTTTGTCGGCATCGAGCAGCACCCGCGTGCCGTTGCCGAGCCCGAGCATTTGCAGCGGCATGCCGCAAATCGCCGGCAAGCCACAGGCCCGCGCGAGGATCGCGACATGGCTGGTGGCGCCGCCGCCAACGGTGGCAAACCCGAGCACCTTGCGCGTATCGAGCCCGGCGGTCTGGGAAGGGGTCAACTGATCGGCGATCAGAATGGTGTCGTCCGGCAACTCCAGCGTCTGCTCGTGAACACCGAGGATCAGCTTCAGCACGCGCTGGCCGACATCATCCAGATCCGCCGCGCGCTCAGCCAGCAAGGCATTGCCCAGCGAGCGAAACATCGCCGCCGTTGCGTCGGTGCTGGTCTTCCAGGCAAACGCCGCGCTGTTGCCTGCGTCGATCAGCGCCCTGGCCTGATCCAGCAGGCTCGGGTCAGCGAGCAGTTCCTGATGTGCCTTGAAGATCTCCGCCTGCGCCTGGCCGCTGGCGGTGTCGCGCAGATGTTGCAGGGCCATGTCGGCTTCGATCAGGGCTTGGCTCAACGCCTCCAGTTCAACTGGCGGCTCGGCGCCGAACTCGGTGACCATGAGCGACGCTTCGACGATCTGCATGACTTGTCCCAACGCCGAACCGGGCGAGGCGCAGACACCGCGCAGGATGTTCGGCATTTCTGCTGCATCGACTTCGACCGGTGCGGGCGCTGTCACCGCTTCGCCGCAGCCTTCGCTCAGCAAGCGTGTCAGCGCCGCGACCGCTGCCTCGGCATCTTCACCTTCGGCGCTGACCTGCACACTGTCGCCATGGGCCGTCTGCAACGCCATGATCGCCACCAGGGATTTGCCGTTGGCTTGCGCTTGCAGCTTGTGCAGATGGATGGTCGCTGAAAATGCTTTGGCCGCTTGGGCAAATACTGCCGCCGGCCGCGCGTGCAGGCCATTGGGATTGGGCAGGTTGATCGGCTGCGAGAACACCGCGTCGCCCGGCACCGGCGCTGGATGTTCGCCAACGGCTGCGCCGACCACCACGTCCAGCACTGGCTGGCCCACCTCGACCAACCCGGTTGAGCCAACGAGTGAATCGAACGGCTCGCCGCTGACCACCAGCATCAAGGTCAACAAACTGCGCGCGTGCAGGGCAATGTAGTCAGCATCGAAGTCGATCAGCGCCTGCCCCGCTTCGACCCGCTGCCCCGCTTCAACGCGGCGGGTGAATCCTTCGCCGGCGAGATTCACCGTGTCCAGGCCGATATGCATCAACACCTGCACACCCGCGTCACTGGTGATGGTGAGCGCATGCCCGCTGGCCTGCACATCGCTGACCACACCGGCCAACGGTGCGCAGAGCGTTGACGAAGTCGGGTCGATGCACAAACCGTCGCCGATGATCCGCCCGGCAAACACCGGGTCGGGCACCTGGTCCAGCGCCATCAGCACGCCGGATAAAGGAGCCAGCAGCTGCAATTGTTGGGGTGTGGCCATGACATCACCTGAGCTTGTATTGATTGAATGAGCGGTCGCAGCCGCTTTGCTTATTTCCACCAGTAATCAACCTGCAGCCCGACATTGGCCCCGTGCCGTGCGTTGCCGAACGCGCCGGTGTCGGACAGCGCCGAACCTTTGGCCAACAGGTTGGCGGCACGCTTGGCTGCCTGGTTCCAGCTGGCATAGGTGTAATACAGACGTACTTCGGGCCGCGCCCAGAATTCCGGGCCTTTCGGTGACCAGGTCGGCGCGAAGGTAAACTTGCTCAGCTTGCGCGTGCCGTCCGCCGCCTCGACCTGATCGTGCCCCAGTTCGGTCACCAGTTTGAACTGCTCGCTCAGTGCATAGGCCGGGCGCACACCGAGTGAGAGCCAGTTCTGGTCGGCGCCACCCTGACGAATATCTTTCTGATACACCGCCTGGAATTGTCCGCCAAAACGTGGCGTCAGTTGCCAGTCGAAGAACTCGACGATGCGATAGCTCTTGTTGCGGTCATCGAGCCTGACGTTACCGGTATAGCCCAATCCGGTTCCCGGCCCTTCGCCGTATTGCAGCGCCAGTTTGTTCTTGCCACCGAAAAAGTCCTGCTGCACATGCTGGGTGGTGATCGCCCAGCCACGGTGGGCATCGCGGCTGTCGGGCTTGTCGATGTAACTCAGGCCGAACTCCAGTTCACCGCCCGGGTTACTGTTGAAACCGCCGACGTTGAAGTCGTGGCGGTTGATGTAATCCTTTTGGTAAAGGTTGTCCTTGCGCGAAAAGGCGTAGCTGTATTTCAGGCCCCCGAGCATCACGTCTTGAATGCCTGCACCGGTGGCGCTCTGGTTCCAGTAATAGAAATCGGAAATATGGATGTCGTTACGTTTGTAGTAACGCCGCCCGGCCCACAGCGAGCCGCCGTTGAGCGCGGGCATCGCCGACCATTGCGCATACGCCTGCGGCAAACGAATCGAGCCGTTGTCTTCCTTGAACGTCAGGCTGCGGTCGTAGCGGTTATACAGCGAGGCCATGCCGTCGACGCTCAGCACCGAGCCGTCGTCGAGGGTGTACAGATCCTGGCGCAGCTCGAGCTCACCGTACTGCTCGCACTCGTTACCGAGGCGATATTTGGTCTGCGCGCCGGGCAACTGGAAACACGACTGGCTGCCGCTGTTGACCGAAGTACCGACACCGCTGCGCAGATAGCCGCCGAACTCCAGCGCATGTGATGACGTGGGCATTGCCAGACAAATCCCCGCGACTGCCAGACTGTAATTTATGGTTGCTCTCATATATGCCACCCGTTGTTTTTATTGTGTGGTTGCAGGAATTCAGCGCGCACAAATCCCCCGCGCAGCGTTCTGCGTGTTTTTTCAAAGGTTGTTATTCAGTTAAAAAATCAGGGGTCGGTCAGGTGCAGTACGAAGGATTCGTAAGGTCGCAACTGCAGCAAACTCGTGCGTTGCGGGCAGTCCGGGTAATTGCTGATCAACAAGCGCTGCTCCTGGGCTTCGTCGAGCAGCGCCGGTAGCTCGACCTCACAGGCAGTGCCATAGAAGTTGTTCACCACTAACAAGCGTTCTCCCGTCCCCTCGCGCAGGTACGCCCAGACCTGTGGATGCTCCGGCAACAACTGGCGATAGATGCCATCGGAGATCAACGCTTCAGTGCGGCGTAAAGCGATCAGGCGCCGATAGTGATGCAGCACCGATTCCGGGTCGTGCAGTTGATGCGCGACATTGATCAGTGCGGCATTGGCCGATACACCAATCCATGGTTCGCTGCGAGTGAAGCCGGCGTTGTGCCCGGCGTGCCAGTGCATCGGCGTGCGCCCGTTGTCGCGGGACTTCTGCATGATCGCCGCCATGTTGTCGAGGTCGCTGGTGCCGGCTTCACGCTTGAGGCGAAAGATATTCAGGGTTTCGACGTCACGGTATTGCTCGATGCTCTCGAACCCCGGATTGGTCATTCCCAGTTCTTCGCCCTGATAGACGAACGGCGTGCCCTGTAACAAGTGCAGCGCTGTGCCGAGCATCTTCGCCGACAGCTCGCGGTATTCGCCGTCGTTGCCGAAGCGCGAGACCACGCGCGGCTGATCGTGATTACACCAGAACAGCGCATTCCAGCCAGCGCCCGCCTGCATGCCGGTCTGCCAGTCGGACAGGATCTGCTTGAGCTGGAGGAAGTCGAAATCGGCGCGGACCCACTTCTGCAGGTTCGGGTAATCGACCTTCAAGTGATGAAAGTTGAAGGTCATCGACAATTCTTTCGACTGCGGATTGGAGTAGCGGATGCAGTGTTCGAGGCGGGTTGAAGACATCTCGCCGACGTTGATCAGCTCATGCCCTTCGAAGACCTCACGGTGCATTTGCTGCAAGTACGCATGCACGTTAGGCCCATCGGTGTAGAAGCGCCGACCGTCGCTGTCGTCCTCGGGGAAGTCCGCCGGTTTCGAGATCAGATTGATCACGTCCAGACGAAAACCACCGACGCCCTTGTCGCGCCAGAAACGCATCATTTTGAATACTTCGTCGCGGACCTTGGGGTTGTCCCAATTGAGGTCGGCCTGGGTGTGGTCGAACAGGTGCAGGTAATACTGGCCGGTCTGCGCTTCGTATTCCCAGGCCGAACCGCCGAACTTGGATTCCCAGTTGTTCGGCTGGTCGCGCCAGATGTAGAAGTCACGGTAAGGGTTGTCGAGGCTGCTGCGGGCCTGCTGGAACCAGACGTGCTCGATCGAGGTGTGGTTGACCACGATGTCGAGCATCAGCTTGATCCCGCGTTTGCCCGCTTCGGCGATCAGCAGTTCACAGTCGGCCATGCTGCCGTAGCTCGGATCGACCGCGTAGTAGTCGCTGATGTCGTAGCCGTTGTCGCGCTGCGGCGAGCGCAGGAACGGCGTGATCCACAGGTAATCGACCCCCAGCCATTGCAGGTAATCGAGCTTGGCGACGATGCCGAGCAGATCGCCGGTGGCGTTGCCGGCATGGCTGTGAAAGCTCTTCGGGTAGATCTGGTAGATCACCGAACGTTGCCAGTCTTGCATGGCGCGACTCCTTTATTGATTTCAGGCAACCCGGTAACCCGGACGGACGATCTTCATGCTCAGCACGCAGGTCAGGGCAAACGGCACGAGCATGGCGATCAGCATCCCGATGACGAACATCGGGATGAATTGCGGAACGATCGAGATGAAACCGGGCAAGCCACCGACGCCGATGGCCGAGGCCTGGATCTTGTTCAGCGAGAGGAACATGCAGCCCAGCGCCGAACCGGCCAGCGCGGCGTAAAACGGGAATTTGTAGCGCAGGTTGACGCCGAACATCGCCGGCTCGGTGATGCCGAAATACGCAGAAATCGCCGAGGTCGAGGCCATGCTCTTGTCCCGCGCATTACGCGTCATCCAGAACACCGCCAGGGCCGCACTGCCCTGCGCCAGATTGGACATGACGATCATAGGCCAGATGAAGGTGCCGCCCTGGCTGGAGATCAGTTGCAGATCCACGGCGAGGAACATGTGGTGCATGCCGGTGATTACCAGCGGCGCATACAACAGGCCGAAAATCAGACCGCCTACCAACGGCGCCAGATCGAACAGCATCACCAGCCCTTCGGTGATGTAGATGCCGATATGCCGGGTCACCGGGCCGATGATCGCCAACGCCAGCACGCCAGTGACAACGATGGTGGTGATCGGCACCACCAGCAACTGCACCGCGTTGGGCACGCGTGCGCGCAGCCATTTCTCGATGACGCTCATCACGTACGCCGCCAGCAGGATCGGCAGGATCTGCCCCTGGTAGCCGACCTTTTCCACCTGGAACAGGCCGAGGATGTCGAAGTACGGCAGTTGCTGCCCGTCAAGCCCGGCCACCGCCTTGCCGTAATTCCAGGCGTTGAGCAGGTCCGGGTGCACCAGCATCAGACCGAGGACGATGCCGAGGATTTCGCTGCCGCCGAAACGCTTGGCTGCCGACCAGCCCACCAGCGCCGGAAGGAACACGAACGAGGTGTTGGCCATCAGATTGATCAGGCTCCACAACCCGTCGAGGTTGGGATAGGCATCGAGCAGGGTCTGGCCCTCGATGAACATGCCCTTGGCGCCGAGCAGGTTGTTGATGCCCATCAACAGGCCGGCAATGATCAGCGCCGGCAGGATCGGCATGAACACATCGGAAAACACCCGCACCAGCCGCTGCATGGCGTTTATCTTCTCGGCGCTTTTCTGTTTAACGTCGGCGATGGTCGATGCCGCAAGGCCTGTCTGCTGGCGCAGTTCGGCATAAACCTTTTCAACATCACCCGGGCCGATGACCACTTGATACAACCCGCCGGTGAAGAACGAACCCTTGACCAGATCGACGCCATTGAGCGCGGCCACATTCACCAGCGCGGGGTTCTTCAGCGCCAGGCGCAAACGCGTGACGCAATGCGCCGCCTGCTCGATGTTGTCACGGCCACCAAGGCTTTCCAGCAGCTCCTTGGCGATGTTCGGATAGTCATGGCTCATGCTTGTTCTTCCGTCGTGGATTGTTGTTATAGGCAGCACGCCGAAACGAAAAATACTCGTCTGTACGAGTTAATGCAACAACTCGTCTGTACGAGTTTGCATCCGTGGATGAACGTCAGAAAAACGCGGATTCTTCCTACTCCGACCTAAGATGTTTTCCTTCGTCCGCATGGACAAACCCCTACCCTGCCCTTAAGGTTCGGGGTTTTGAGCACCGTCGGCACAGAGTCCAGCCATGAGCAAATACAACCAGATCTACAGCGATTTGCTTGCCAGCATCACCACCCAGCGCCTGGAGCGTGGCGCCCGGCTGCCTTCCGAAACCGAACTGATGGACACCTATCAGGCCAGCCGGGGCACGGTGCGCAAGGCCATCGACCAGTTGCAGGAGCGCGGTTTCGCTCAAAAGATTCACGGCAAAGGCGCGTTCGTGCTGTCGACCAACCCGATCGAATTCCAGCTCGGCGGCATCGTCAGCTTCCAGGAGACCCACCCGCGACTGGGCAACGACGTCAGCACCGAAGTGGTCGAGATGTGTCAGGTGCCGCTGGAAGGTGCGCTGCTCGAACACATCAATGCCGAACCCGGCAGCCCGATCACCCGGATCAAGCGGGTACGGCGCATCGACGGCAAACGGGTCATCCTCGACATCAACCACTTCGTCAGCGACGTGATCCCCGACCTGTCAGCAGACATCGCCGAACATTCGATCTACGCCCACATCGAACAGACCCTGCAACTGCAGATCGCCTACGCCCAGCGCACCATCGAAGCCGTACCGTCCAGCAAGGACGACCAACAACACCTGGACCTCGACGGCCAGAGCCATGTCATCGTGGTCAGCAACCAGACCTTCCTGCAGGACGGCCGCCAGTTCGAATACACCGAATCGCGGCATACGCTGGACAAGTTCTATTTTTCGGATGTGGCGCGGCGGTAATGTCCGCTGGCAAGCGAGCCCGTCCAAAATATGTGGTTGGCATACACGCTGGTGCGTCGCAACAGCGCCAGTACAATTGTTCAAAAGGGTGAATCTTGGACCGAACGGCCAATGCTATGTCTGGGCTCAAGCGATGCCGCGCATCATGGCCTCATGTTTCGTGACATCGCTGCACTGACCCAGCGCCTGATAAAATTGGCCTGCCGCTGCAAAGCCGCCTGCCGACTGACCCGTTTCCAAGGCTGCGAAATGAAAAAACCCTCGGCATCACACCAAGGGTTTTAGTTAATCGAACTTACCGCGGGATTACTTCCCCTTAATTAACAATAGAGACGAAAATCATAAGCACCATTGCCCAACCAGAACCAAGGCAAATCAAGTGAGCGAGCACAACAGGCGTAACTAGTACGATTCCTGGTTTTGAGAAGCCTTGAAGCAGGAGTAGAGAATGTCAGCAAAGTCATGTTCGTTAATCTCACCGGTAACCAAATCCCTGACGGCATCCGCCAGCAGATCGTTGTCCAAGGTGATTTCATAATCATTGAGCGAGAGATATTCCAAGCCGACTGCCAGCCCGGTGCGCTTGTTGGCATCAGGCAACGCGTGGCCTTGCGCGATGCTGGCAGTGTATTTGGCAGCAATTTCAAATACATCGTCGAGCCCGTTATAGGCTATCGCATTGTCGATTCTGGCGAGCGCGCCTTGCAAGATGGGAATATTCACACGCCCCTTCATGCCGGGCTCAGTAGTCAAGATCTGTGTGTTTATTTCAATGACTCGCTCAAATGGAAAGTGGATTAGCTCCATTACATGTCAGCCAGCTTCTTGAATGTCTTCTGGTGAGTTCTGAGAACCAGTTTCGTTTCTGAGTAAACAATCTGCTTACCCTGATCGCCTCCCAAGTCCAGCTTCTTGGTGGCTTTGATTTTGGGCCTATCTACTATGCATACGCCATAGGTGCTCAGCTTGTGGTTCATCGATTTTTACCCCAAACGACTTGATCAGTTTCTGCTCGTAAAGTAGCACAGTCGAAAGACAGGTACATCGAGGCATCTCCGACGTCGTGCACCGATTGCTAACGGCACCGTCGCTAGGCCAGCGCCTGGGTGTCGATCCATCCAACTGCCAATACAAAAAGCCCGCAACTCAGCGGGCTTTTTGTCAGTCAGTACAGGCCCTCAGGCGCGGGATCACTCCCACTCAATCGTCGCCGGCGGCTTGCTCGACACGTCGTAAGTAACGCGCGAGATGCCTTCGATTTCGTTGATGATGCGGCCGGAAACGGTTTCCAGCAGTTCGTAAGGCAGGTGCGCCCAACGTGCGGTCATGAAGTCGATGGTTTCCACGGCACGCAGGGCCACGACCCAGGCGTAACGACGGCCATCGCCGACCACGCCGACCGATTTGACTGGCTGGAATACTACGAACGCCTGGCTGACCTTGTGGTACCAGTCGGCCTTGCGCAGTTCTTCGATGAAGATGTGGTCAGCGCGACGCAGCAGGTCGGCGTATTCCTTCTTCACCTCACCGAGAATGCGCACGCCCAGGCCCGGGCCCGGGAACGGGTGACGGTAGACCATGTCGTACGGCAGGCCGAGTTCCAGGCCCAGACGACGGACTTCGTCCTTGAACAGTTCGCGCAGGGGCTCGACCAGTTTCAGGTTCATCTCTTCCGGCAGGCCGCCCACGTTGTGGTGCGACTTGATCACGTGGGCCTTGCCGCTTTTCGCGCCAGCCGACTCGATCACGTCCGGGTAGATGGTGCCCTGAGCCAGGTACTTGATGTTGTCCAGCTTGCACGATTCGGCATCGAACACGTCGATGAAAGTGCGGCCGATGATCTTGCGCTTCTTCTCCGGGTCGGCTTCGCCGGCCAGGTTGTTGAGGAACTGCTCCTCAGCATTGGCGCGGATCACCTTGACGCCCATGTTCTCGGCGAACATCGCCATCACTTGCTCGCCTTCGTGCAGACGCAGCAGGCCGTTGTCGACGAAGACGCAGGTCAGCTGATCGCCGATGGCCTTGTGCAGCAGCGCGGCAACCACCGAGGAGTCAACGCCACCGGACAGACCCAGCAGCACGTTGTCGGTGCCGACCTGGGCGCGGATGTTGGCGATGGCGTCTTCAGCGATCTTCGACGGCGTCCACAGGGCTTCACAGCCGCAGATGTCGAGCACGAAGCGCGACAGGATGCGACCGCCCTGTTTGGTGTGGGTCACTTCCGGGTGGAACTGCACGCCGTAGTAAGCGCGGTCGTCGTTGAACATTCCGGCGATCGGGCAGCTTGGGGTGCTGGCGAGGATGTGGAAGTCTTCCGGCATCTTCGTGACTTTGTCACCGTGGCTCATCCAAACGTCGAGGCCGAACAGGCCGTCGGCGTCGATGTGGTCTTCGATGCCGTCGAGCAGGCGGCTCTTGCCGACCACGTCAACGCGGGCGTAACCGAACTCACGCAGTTCGGAACCTTCCACCTTGCCGCCCAGTTGCTCGGCCATGGTCTGCATGCCGTAGCAGATGCCGAATACCGGAACGCCCAGGTCGAACACTGCCTGCGGGCAGCGCGGGCTGTTGGCTTCGTGCACGGACTCGGGGCCGCCGGCGAGGATGACGCCTTTAGGGGCGAATTCGCGGATCGCATCTTCGTCCATGTCGAACGGGTGCAGTTCGCAGTACACGCCGATCTCGCGCACGCGGCGGGCAATCAGCTGGGTGTATTGCGAACCGAAGTCGAGGATCAGGATGCGGTGAGCGTGAATGTCGAGGGCCATGACTCATTCTCATGTAGTGAATCAGAAACAACTCGGGGCTGAATGAACAGCCCCGGTGATTTAACGTTTTGCTGGAAGCCTCAACCTACGCGGTAGTTTGGCGCTTCCTTGGTGATCTGCACGTCGTGAACGTGGGACTCGGCCATGCCGGCACCGGTGATCCGCACGAACTCGGGCTTGGTGCGCATTTCTTCGATGTTGGCGCTGCCGGTGTAACCCATCGAGGAACGCAGACCGCCCATCAACTGGTGAATGATCGCGCTCAGGGTGCCTTTGTACGGCACACGGCCTTCGATGCCTTCCGGAACCAGTTTCTCGGCGCCTGCCGAGGAGTCCTGGAAGTAACGGTCGGACGAGCCCTGGGCCTGGGACATGGCGCCCAGCGAACCCATGCCGCGATAAGCCTTGTACGAACGGCCCTGGAACAGTTCGATCTCGCCCGGGGCCTCTTCGGTACCGGCGAACATCGAGCCCATCATCACGCAGGACGCACCGGCGACGATGGCCTTGGACAGGTCACCGGAGAAACGGATACCGCCGTCGGCGATCAACGGCACGCCGGTGCCTTCAAGGGCGGCGGCGACGTTGGCGATGGCACTGATTTGCGGCACACCGACACCGGCGACGATACGGGTGGTGCAGATCGAGCCAGGGCCGATACCGACCTTGACTGCGTCGGCGCCCGCTTCAGCCAGGGCCTTGGCGGCAGCGCCGGTGGCGATGTTGCCGCCGATCACCTGCACTTCAGGGAAGTTCTCTTTGACCCAGCGTACGCGGTCGATCACGCCTTTGGAGTGACCGTGTGCGGTGTCGACCACCACCACGTCCACGCCGGCATTGACCAGTGCAGTCACGCGATCACCGGTGTCTTTACCGGTGCCGACCGCAGCGCCGACGCGCAGACGACCTTGATCGTCCTTGCTGGCCAGCGGGTAGGCTTTGGCTTTTTCGATGTCGTTGACGGTCATCATGCCTTTGAGGGCGAATTTGTCGTCGACGATCAGCACGCGCTCGATGCGGTGCTTGTGCAGCAGTTCACGCACGTCGTTCTTGTCGGCGCCTTCCTTGACCGTGACCAGACGCTCTTTAGGCGTCATCACTTCGCGGACAGTGGCTTCCAGACGGTTTTCGAAACGTACGTCGCGGGAGGTGACGATGCCGACCAGGTCGCCATCGTGCAGTACCGGAACGCCGGAGATATTGTGCAGACGGGTCAGTTCGAACAGATCACGCACCGTGGCATCGGCCTCGATGGTGATGGGATCCTTGACCACACCGGCTTCGAACTTCTTGACCTTGCGCACTTCGGCAGCTTGCTGCTCGATGGTCATGTTCTTGTGGATAATGCCGATGCCACCTTCCTGAGCCATGGCGATTGCCAGACGGGCTTCAGTAACGGTGTCCATGGCGGCAGAAACCAGAGGAATATTCAGTTCGATGCCACGGGTAAGACGGGTCTTGAGACTGACTTCGTTGGGAAGCACCTCGGAATAACCGGGCACTAGGAGAATGTCGTCGAATGTCAGAGCTTCTTGGCTGATACGCAGCATCGCGGGGGCTCCCGAGCGGGAAAATGGAAGCGCGCCATTATAGTCAGACACCCCCTGCTGTTCAATGTAAAACTCAGCCTAATTGATAGATGGAAAAGCCCGGCCCTACAGCTCCACCTTGACCCAAGAGACAGGTTGATCGAGCCAATCGGCGAACTCGTCGATAAAGCTCTGCTTGAACCCCGCCTCCAGCCAATTGTTGAAAATGAAGCCGAGGTTGGAAAACGCGCATTCCTGCAAAAACAGGAAGCCGTTGATGTCGTCCTCGTGCCCGCATTCCGGGCAGGTGAAATTGTCGGTGCGCCCTGGAAACCAGTCTTCAAGACTCTCGAACAGCGCCTCACCCACTTCGCGGCGGCACTCGGCGCAACCAGCCTCTTCGAGAAAGCCTTTGGCCGGGGTGTAGATGCAGCGTTTGGTGACGATCTCCAGGCCATTGATCGGCTCGCCGAACGGCAGCGCTTCGGGGTACAGCACCACGGCGCGAGCACCATCAGCGATGGCGTGGGCCATACGGTTGCCGGTGCGGCCGCAGGTGGTCAGCTGTTCTTCGATGATGTTCTTGCGCACCAGCCAGCGCACGATCGCCCGCGCCCGGGGCTCGTGCACCGGCAGGGTGGAGATTTTCGGGACGATGATACTTTGCGAGTTCATGGTGGAGCCTGCTGCCAATATTTGAGATTTCGAATGTGGGAGCGAGCCTGCTCGCGAAAGCGCAGTGTCAGGCTGCATTTTTGTTGCTGACCCACCGCATTCGCGAGCAGGCTCGCTCCCACAAGGAACTGCGG
>NZ_JASCPT010000106.1:0-18406 GCF_029959775.1 Pseudomonas sp. PS01270
ACGCGGGCACTGGGGGAGCGAGCCTGCTCGCGAAAGCGTCGTCTCGTTCGAGATCAGTTTCGGCAGTCACACCGCCTTCGCGAGCAGGCTCGCTCCCACGGGAGATTTGCGGCGGCTGGATTACGGGGTGATGCCGTAAAGCTCGCAATACTCGATCCAGCCCATCCCCGCCATTTCCGCCACTTCCCGATGCACTTCCAGCCGTTGCGCCTGATATTCCTCGGGCGAAGCAGCGGTCAACTGCAACGTCAGCTCCCAGGCGAACAACCTCTGTCTCTCCGCTTCTTCCTCAAACGCCTCATGCAAGCGTTCTTCGCGATACTGCGCCTGGGTTTCGCCCTTGGCCTGAGCCAGCAGCGGGTTGAGATGGTCGAGGGTTTCACGTAGTTCGGGTCGCGCATCGAGAAACAGTTTCAAAGCCTGTTCATGTCGCTGGTCGCTAGGCGCCATGTAATTTCCTTGTGTGACTGATGACCATAGGGTGCCGCACCTGCTTGCGCATGTCGCGCATAAAAACAGTAAAGCAGAACGATTTGCCGCGTCGCAGTGCTACAGTCCGCTTTTTTCTCGATGAGCAAATGCAATGCGAATGCTGATGGTAGTGCTGGCGGCGGCCCTGTTGGCCGGGTGCGCCGGTTCGGTGATGAACGATGCTCGCAGCAAGAGCCCGGACAAGGTCCTGGCCTCGGACAAGCCGGAGAAAGACGTCGCCCGGTGCGTGCAATTCGCCTGGCAGGACGAAGCCGTGTTTGGCGTCGACGCGGCGGCCTATCTGGAACCGCGCGAGTCCGGCGGCACTACGGTTTATACGCGTTCGGCAGAGTCGTTTGTCGATGTGATTACCGAAGCCTCGGGTACGACTTTGAATTACTACGCACAGAAGAGTGATTTTGTCGCGATGCGGCGGATGGCGGCGATGGCGACCTGCCTGTGATTATGGGGTGAAGCGGTTGACGCTTTCGCGAGCAGACTCGCTCCCACATTGGAATGCATCACAACTGTGTGGAGCGAATCTGCTCGCGAAGACGGCGGCACATTCAGTCGATCAGGCGCTTCTGAAAGTAGTGCCGCTTGTGCCCCGGTGGGTAGTCAACGATTTCCCCAAACTGGCTGAAACCGAGCTTCCTGTAGAACTCCGGCGCCTGAAAATCGAAGGTGTCGAGCCAGAGGCCGTAGCAATTTTTTTCCCTGGCCAAGGCTTCCGCCTGAGCCATCAATTTCGAGCCGATACCCTGTCCGCGACCTTGTTCCGGCACTGACAGCAGTTCGATGAACATCCAGCGAAAAATCATTCGCCCATACAGGCCGCCCAATATCGCGCCATTTTCGTCTTTGACCATCAAGGCGAACGGCTCGGATTTCGAACCGCCGGTTTGAGCATCGTTGTACTCGATCAGCGGCTGCAGAATGGCCTGACGCTGTTCCTCGGTAGGACTGTCCGTCAACTCGATACGCAAATTCATGCATGACTTCCTTGTGTAATTGAACGCCCAGCCTAACCCGTCCGGGCAAACGCCTCCAAGCCCTTCGATCGAACAAGCGGAACCGTCAAACCAGCGTTGCGGTCTAGGCTTTTATCGCGTCTTTCCCTGAGCGCGATTGATGAGGAAATCCCGTGAATATTTTTGAAGCCCTGCGCGAAAGCCACGAGCGCCAGCGCACTTACGCCAAGGCTTTGATCGCGACCAGCGGCGACAGCCCTGAGCGGGTCGAGGCCTACAAGCAGCTCAAAGCAGAACTGCAAGCGCATGAAACCGCTGAAGAGCGGCACTTCTACATTCCGTTGATGGAAATCGACGAAGGCGTGGACCTGAGCCGCCACGCCATCGCCGAACACCACGAAATGGACGAGATGATGGAAGAGCTCGACGAGACCGAAATGTCCAGTCCGGCCTGGCTGGCCACGGCCAAAAAGCTTTCCGACAAGGTTCATCACCACCTCGAGGAAGAAGAGCACAAATTCTTCCAGATGGCCGGCAAGCTGCTCGACGATAAACAGAAAAGCCAACTCGCCGGGCAGTACGAAAAGGAGTATCAGGCGCAACTGTCTGAATGACCAAAGGCGACTCGGCGTGTAGGTGTTCAGCTACACGTTGAGTGCGATGCGTCGTCGAGCACTGGTTATGCATCCAGTGTTTCCTGGCTTTTTACGTCTTGCACACTGGGACTGTGACAAAAGCGCCGATGGACAAAAAATTCACCTCCGTTAGCTTGAAGGCCTCTCCTCGGGAAGGAGAGTTCTGAAATCAACGGAGTGAAGACGATGAATCAGGCAATCCCACAAACCCAACTCAAACACGGTCGTGTCATCTCGCCAGCGAGTCGCGGCGCAGTGGCCATCGACCTCGGCTTGCTAGGTGCCTGGCAAGTCAATGAAATGGAAGGTGGCAAGAACTTTCCGGCCGTAGACGCCGGACCTTTCCCGCAACCTTTCGAGACCGACTCGGACAGCGTCGCGCCGCCGGCCGATGGCTACATTCTCAGCGGCGGCAAGACCGATGCCCGCGATTGCGTCAATTACACCGCCGACGAGATGAGCAAGAAGCTCGGTCGTTCCTTCAGCTGGCCGCTGCTCAACGTCGATCCGGGGCAGACTCTTGAGGTCAGCTGGGCGTACACCGCGCCGCACACCACCCGTGGTTATCGCTGGCTGATCACCAAAGACGGCTGGGATCCACAGCAACGCATCAGCCGTGCACAGCTGGAAACCCAGCCGTTCTTCGAAGACTTCTACCCGCAAGTGCCGTATTACAGCCATGCTGATGAATTGAAGGCCAAGGTCGATCATCAAGTGAAGCTGCCTGCGAACAAGCAGGGTCATCACGTCATTGTGCTGATGTGGATCGTCGCCAACACCGGCAACGCCTTCTACCAGGCCTTCGACGTCGACTTTCAGTAACCGCGCAGGCTGAACGAGCCCGGTAGCGCTGCCGGGCTTTTTTTGTCGGCGCAATTGTCCGACCATGGCAGTCCCCCATGAAGACAGGATCAGACGCGATGTCCAACACAGCCGAACGGGTCAACATCGTCGACACTCAGGTGTTGTCCCACGACTGGTATCTGCTGAAGAAAATCACTTTCGACTACCACCGCAACAACGGTGAATGGCAGCGCCAGACCCGGGAGGTCTACGACCGGGGCAACGGCGCGGCGATTCTGCTGTTCAACCGCGAAAAGCGCACGGTGGTGCTGACCCGCCAGTTTCGTTTGCCGGTGTTCGTCAACGGCCACGATGGATTGTTGATCGAGGTGGCCGCCGGGTTGCTGGAAGGTGCCGCGCCCGAGCAACGCATTCGTGACGAAGCCGAGGAGGAAACCGGTTACCGCGTGCACGACGTGAAAAAAGTATTCGAGGCGTACATGAGCCCCGGTTCGGTGACGGAGAAACTGCACTTCTTTATCGCTGAATACGACGCCGCGTCCAAAGTCAGCGACGGTGGCGGCCTGGAAGAGGAAACCGAAGAGCTGGAAGTGCTCGAATGGGGCTTCGATGAGGCACTGGCAGCGTTTCAACGCGGCGAGATCTGCGATGCCAAGACCATCATGCTGTTGCAGTACGCGGCGATGAACAACCTCTTCGTTTGATGCGGGCAGGAGCTGCCAACGGCTGCGATGGCTCAGCATACTGGCTGAACGGGGAGGCGCAATACGCAAAGCCGGCCATACTGCTTGTTGCTCCTGAAGCGTGGCCCTGCGTTTTGCGCAGTCCCCAAAAACAAAAAGAGATCGACTCATGAAGTACGAACCTTTGGCCAGATCGCTCATTGCGGCCTCTCTGGCGCTCAGCTGTCTCATGGCTCACGCGGCATCGGTGGCGCCGGTGGCGGCGGAAAACGGCATGGTGGTCACTGCGCAACATCTGGCGACCCATGTCGGCGTCGACGTTTTGAAAAACGGCGGCAATGCCGTGGATGCGGCAGTGGCCGTGGGCTATGCGCTGGCGGTGGTCTACCCGGCTGCGGGCAACCTTGGCGGCGGCGGGTTCATGACCATTCAACTGGCGGACGGGCGCAAGACCTTTCTCGATTTCCGCGAAAAAGCGCCGCTGGCAGCGACCGCCAACATGTATCTGGACAAGGACGGTAACGTCATCCCGGAACTGAGCACCCGCGGGCACTTGGCGGTCGGCGTGCCGGGTACGGTGTCTGGCATGGAACTGGCGCTGAGCAAATACGGCACCAAACAGCGCAAGGAGATGATTGCCCCGGCGATCAAACTGGCCGAAGACGGTTTCGAATTGCAGCAGGGCGATGTCGAGCTGCTCGAATACGCGACGGATGTGTTCAAGAAGGACATGCGCGATTCCGGCTCGATCTTCCTCAGCAACGGCGAGCCGATGCAGGTCGGGCAGAAACTGGTGCAAAAGGATCTGGCGAAAACCCTGCGGACAATCTCCGACAAGGGCGCCGACGGCTTCTACAAAGGCTGGGTCGCCGATGCAATCGTCACCTCCAGTCAGGCCAACAAAGGCATCATCAGCCAGGCCGACCTGGACAAATACAAGACTCGCGAACTGGCCCCGGTTGAGTGCGATTATCGCGGCTATCACGTGGTCTCGGCGCCACCGCCAAGCTCCGGCGGGGTGGTGATCTGCCAGATCATGAACATTCTCGAAGGCTATCCGATGAAGGACCTGGGCTTCCATTCCGCTCAGGGCATGCACTACCAGATCGAAGCGATGCGCCACGCATACGTTGATCGCAACAGCTACCTCGGCGATCCGGATTTCGTGAAGAATCCGATCGAGCACCTGCTGGACAAGAATTACGCGACCAAACTGCGCAACGCCATCCAGCCGCAGAAGGCCGGCGTGTCGGCTGAGCTCAAGCCCGGTGTAGCGCCGCATGAAGGCAGCAACACCACGCACTATTCGATCGTCGACAAGTGGGGCAATGCCGTCTCGGTCACCTACACCCTCAACGACTGGTTCGGCGCGGGCGTCATGGCGAGCAAGACCGGGGTGATTCTCAACGATGAAATGGACGACTTCACTTCCAAGGTCGGCGTGCCGAACATGTACGGGCTGGTCCAGGGGGAGGCCAATGCCATCGCACCGGGCAAGGCGCCGCTGTCGTCGATGAGTCCGACCATCGTCACCAAGGATGGCAAAGTGGTGATGGTGGTCGGCACGCCGGGTGGTAGCCGGATCATCACCGCGACCTTGCTGACCATGCTCAACGTCATCGATTACGGCATGGGCCTGCAGGAAGCGGTCGACGCGCCGCGCTTCCATCAGCAGTGGATGCCGGAGGAAACCAACCTCGAAGACTTCGCCGCCAGCCCGGATACGAAAAAAATCCTGGAAAGCTGGGGCCACAAGTTTGCCGGCCCGCAGGATGCCAACCACATCGCCGCGATTCTGGTCGGCGCGCCGTCACTGGACGGCAAACCGGTTGGCAAGAATCGCTTCTACGGCGCCAACGATCCACGGCGCAATACCGGCTTGTCTTTGGGTTACTGAGCGGAGTAAAAAGGGGCGGGCTCAGGTCCGCCCCATTCTCAAGGATTGATCAAGGAAGGCTCGACATGACCACCGCATTACTGATCATCGACGTCCAGCAGGCACTGTGTGCTGGTGAATATCAGTGCTTTGAAATCGACCGCGTGATCGCCACGATCAATGATCTGAGCCAACGCGCCCGCGACGCTGGCGTTCCGGTGGTTTTGATTCAGCACGAAGAAAAGGACGGCTCATTTGTTCGCGGTGCTGAGGGTTGGCAACTGGCGAAAAACCTTCTGACTTCTACGAAAGACCTGCGCGTAGACAAAACCACCGGGGACTCTTTCTACCAGACCGATCTCGGCAAGCTGCTGCCCAGCGAGGACTTCGAACGCCTGATCATCTGCGGCCTGCAAACCGATTACTGCGTCAACGCCACGGTGCGCAGCGCGCATTCACTGGGTTACGACATCGTCGTCGCGCGGGATGCGCATTCGACGGTCGATAACGGCAACATGAGCGCCGAGGACATCATTGCCGAACACAACAAGGACTTCGCCGCCCTGACCAGTTCCGTGGCACGAATCGACGTCAAACCGGCAGCCCAAATCACCTTCTGAACTCCCACAGGGGTGAGCAGACTCAACGACAACGGCGATTTACGGCAGCAGCACTGGCATACTCCCGCCGCCCGAAGAACGGAATCTGTCGATGTTCAGTATCTACCTGCGTCACGCCGTGGCGCTGACCTCTCTTGTCCTTGCCTGCACCGCTCACGCCAGCAGTTTCGATTGCACCAGTGCCACTAGCAAAACCGAAAAAGCGATCTGCAGCGATCCCTACCTCTCGAGCCTCGACGACAAACTCGCCGAGCAATGGCGGACCACGCTGGGCAAAGTTGCCGATCCCAAAATGCTGAAAACCGACCAGCGTCAGTGGCTGAAAAACCGCAACGCCTGCGGTGCCCTGAGCGCGTGTCTGCGGCGCGAATACCTGATGCGCCTCACTGAGCTCGAAAACGTGGTTCAGCCCTTCAGTTGGGATGCCACCTGGCAACTGATTCCGCCCGGCACCTCGACCTCGGCGACCCTTGTCACCCAACGTCGTAATGCCACGCATATCGCCATCGATATTTCGGCAGGCGAGGGCGCCAATTCCGGAGACTTGACTGGCGTTGCCATACTCAAGGATGGAACAGCCGTGTACGCCGAGGACGCCTGCAAACTCGCCTTCACGCCCATCAATGGCGTACTGAACGTAGTACAAACCGGTGCGGATTCCGACTGCGGCGGTGGCATGGGCGTGTATTACGCCGGTCGGTATGTCGCCTCCGAACAACCGCTGAAGCTGGATTACGATCTGCTCAGCCTGGGTCTGGCTCGCACGCCCGCAGAAGATCAGGTACTGCGTTCGCTGCTCAAGACCGACTACCAAAAACTGGTAGAGACCTCCGGTTCCTTGCAGGTCGGCGAAGACTCAAAAGATGTGCCCGATGCTCAGGTTGTAGAAATGTGGATGCGCGGTCTCGGCGGCATCGGCATTCTGATGAGTGCCGCCGACGCACAGATCTGGCTGATCTTCAAAAGCTACGATGACCAGGGCCACGAACATCTGCGGTACTACACCAACGTGGCGAAGTGGAAGAAGCGGCTGCCCGATGTGCTGCAGGGCTGGTATGACCGCATGCAAGAAAGTCAGTCGTCTCTGGTTCTGGAAATGATGCCCTGAGCCACAACTCCATCCGCCTCACGCAATAACCGCTCGATCTGCGCCAGTTCCCATGTGCTGAGCAGACTCACCGGGTCCGTGCCATAACGCTGCCAAGTGTCCAGCGTCGCTTCATCCCCGGCGCAGTTGCGCGCGTATTCACAGTGATGCAAGTGTCCCTCGGCGAAGTCCAACAGCAGATGCCAGCCGTCGATATCAACGGCAATCAGCCCGGTCTGGGACATTGCCTCGCAGACTTCGAACCCAAGCACGCCCAGCGCAGCTTCGCGCAGGCGCTGACACACATCACGGGCGGACAAAAACGCTGACATGCTGCGACTCGATTCGATGGACAAGCCTGCAAGGATAAGGCCCGCGCCACCCCATGTCAGCGTTTCACTGGCCCGAGGCCGAACAATTCCGTAACATTCGCCTCCCTCTTTTTCGCGAAAACAGCAGCCGTGCCCAGCGGCCGCTCAGTCAGGTAAGCCATGAAACCGATTCGTCTGCGCGCCGATGTCCTCGCCGGACTCACCACCTCGTTCGCCCTGTTGCCCGAATGCATTGCTTTCGCGCTGGTCGCGCATCTCAATCCGCTGATGGGCTTGTACGGCGCGTTCATCATTTGCACGCTGACGGCGTTGTTTGGCGGCCGACCGGGCATGGTTTCCGGTGCGGCGGGTTCGATGGCGGTGGTGATCGTCGCGCTGGTGGTGCAACACGGCGTGCAATATCTGCTGGCAACGGTACTGCTCGGCGGTCTGATCATGATGGCGTTCGGGCTGCTGCGCCTGGGCAAACTAGTGCGCATGGTGCCGCATCCGGTGATGCTCGGTTTCGTCAACGGCCTGGCGATCATCATTGCCCTGGCGCAACTGGAGCACTTCAAAAGCGGCGAGCACTGGCTCAGCGGTACGCCGTTGTACCTGATGACCGGGCTGGTGCTGCTGACCATGGCCATCGTTTACATCCTGCCGCGCCTGACCAAAGCGGTGCCGCCGGCCCTCGTGGCGATCCTGGGTGTCGGCCTGCTGGTCTACCTGTTCGGGCTGCCGACCCGCACCCTCGGCGACATGGCGCACATTGCCGGCGGTCTGCCGACTTTCGCCATGCCGGACATTCCGTGGAGCCTGGAAACGCTGCGCATCATCGCCCCATACGCAATCCTGATGGCGATGGTCGGCCTGCTGGAAACCCTGCTGACGCTGAACCTGACCGACGAAATCACCGAGACCCGTGGCTATCCGGATCGCGAGTGCGTAGCGCTCGGCGCGGCGAACATGGTGTCCGGGGCGTTCGGTGGCATGGGCGGTTGCGCGATGATCGGGCAGACCGTGATCAATCTCAGCTCCGGCGGGCGCGGGCGCTTGTCCGGCGTGGTTGCCGGTGTGCTGATTCTTTTGTTCATTCTGTTTCTGTCACCGCTGATCGAGCGTATTCCGCTCGCCGCGCTGGTCGGGGTGATGTTCGTGGTGTCGCAGCAGACTTTCGCCTGGGCGTCGTTGCGGGTGATCAACAAGGTGCCGCTGCACGATGTGCTGGTAATCATCGCGGTGACCACCATCACCGTGTTCACCGATCTGGCCACGGCCGTGCTATGCGGGATCATCATCGCCGCGCTCAACTTCGCCTGGCAGCAGGCGCGCGAACTGTATGCCGATGAACATCTGGAGGCCGACGGCAGCAAGCTCTATCGCCTGCACGGCACGCTGTTCTTTGCCTCGACCACGCCGTTTCTCAATCAGTTCGACCCGGCCAACGACCCGGCCAGAGTGACGCTCGACTGCCGACACCTGAGCTTTGTCGATTACTCGGCGATCGCCGCATTGAAAACCCTGCGTGAACGCTACGCCAAGGCTGGCAAGCATCTACAGGTGTTTCATCTGTCGGAACGCTGCAAGAAATTACTCAAGCGCGCCGGCGTCGATCACGACTGACGCCGCTGGTTTTGCGTCCTTGAGCCAGGTCTTGCCGAGAATCCGCGAGACCTGTTCGGCGGAGTAGGGCTTGGCGAGAAATTCGAAACCTTCGTACCCGCTGCGCGCCAGTTCTTCGCTGTAGCCGGAGGTCAGAATCACCGGCAGATCCGGGCGGCGCTGGCGCAGTTCCTTGGCCAACGCGACACCGGTGATGCCCGGCATGACTACGTCGGAAAACACCGCATCGAACGCGCTGGCATCGCTGCCCGCCAACTGCAGGGCTTCTTCAGCGTTGGTTGCCCATGCGGTTTCATAGCCCAGATCCTGGAGGATCTGGTTGGCGAAACGGCCGACATCGAGATTGTCTTCGACCACCAGCACCCGGCGTTTTTCGCAGGCCGGCTGCACCTCGCCATCGTCCTCTGCCTCGTCCATTTCTGCCTCGATCGCCGGCACTTGCGGCAAATACAAGGTGAATTCGGTGCCTTGACCAAGGACGCTGGAAACATCGACGTTGCCGCCCGATTGCTTGGCGAAGCCGAACACCTGCGACAGCCCCAGCCCCGTGCCTTTGCCGACAGCCTTGGTGGTAAAGAACGGCTCGAAGATGTGTTCGAGGGTGTGTGCGTCGATGCCGGCACCGGTGTCGGCCAGGGCAATCGACACGAAATGGCTGCTGGACCCAGCGTGGCCGCGAATCGGCGGCAGCGCTTTATGGCACTCCAGGCGCAATTTCAGCTCACCCTGACCATTCATGGCGTCGCGAGCGTTCAGGGCGATGTTGATCAACGCGGTTTCAAACTGACTGAGATCGACGCGGATGTAGCAGGGGTGATCCGGGCGCTCGACGCAGACGTGAATCTGCGCGCCGGTGACCGATTCGAGCATTTCGCCAATATTGGCCAGCCGTTCGCCGGCATCGACCACCTGCGGATTGAGCGGCTGACGGCGAGCGAAGGCGAGCAACTGGCTGGTCAGCTTGGAAGCGCGCTCGACGGTGTCGGACACCGCGCGCATGTAGCGCTGGCGGCGTTCTTCCGGCAGGTTGGGCTGGCGCAGAAAGTCCACCGACGACCGAATGATCGTCAGCAGATTATTGAAGTCGTGGGCGACGCCGCCGGTTAGTTGGCCGATGGCTTCGAGCTTCTGCGACTGGCGCAACGCCGACTCGGCCTGGGCCAGACGCAGGCTGCGTTCCTCGACCCGTTGTTCCAGCGTGGCATTGAGTTCAGCCAGTGCAAGCAGGCCCTCGCGCACGTTGGCATCGGCGCGCACCCGTTCGATGTGCGCCCAGCAACGTTCGGTGACTTCGCTGAGCAGCGCCTGTTCGAAGCTCGACCAGACACGCGGCACTTTGTCGTGAATGGCCATTAACGCGGTAAGGCGACCTTGCTTGATCAGCGGCACGCAAATGGTGGCGGTGATGCCTATGCCCTGAAAGGTCGCTGATTCTTCCGGCGGCAATTCGCTGCGGTTGTCGTGGATCACCAAAGGTTGACCCGCGCGCAGAAGACGTACTGCTTTCTCGCCGAAATCGCGCAAACGGTAGTGGCCGACGATGCTCGGCGAACCCGGCGCTGCATAGTCGCCGCGAATGGTGAAGCCATCCTCGTCGGCATCCATGTCTGCGTAGGCGCAGTTGGACAATTGCAACTGCTCGACCATCAGCCGCGTGCTCGCCGCCAGGATTGCTTGCGCATCGGTGGCATTGGTCACCGCTTCGCCGATGGCGTCGAGGACGGCCAGGCGTTGGTTGAGATAAACGGTCTGGGTGGTCTCGGTGACCGTGTCGAGCATGCCGACGACATTGCCGTGGGAGTCACGAATCGGGCTGTAACAGAAAGTGAAGAACGCCTGCTCCGGACCGTTGCCGCGTTCGATCTTCAGGGCAAAGTTTTCGATGTAGGTGGCTTGGCCGGCATAGGCCGCCTCGGCTATCGGGCTGATCTCATGCCAGGCTTCTTTCCAGATGTCGCTGAAAGGACGTCCCAGCGCATGCGGCTTGTCGCCGAGAATCGGCACGAAGGCGTCGTTATAAAGGGTGATTAGTTGCGGACCCCAGACGATCGCCTGAGGGAAATGCGAGGCGAGACTGAGCGAGACAGTGGTCTTGAGTACATCGGGCCAGTTTTCCAACGGGCCGAGGGGCGAATTTGCCCAGTCGTGACGGCGGATCTGCCCGGCCATCTCGCCGTTGTCTTGCAACCAGTCTGTCATGGGGTTCGTGTCTTTCCGGGCATTTGTCTGAGAACAAAGACCTGCGCGCAGGGTGTTTGGTTTCAGCGCACCAGACACTGTTTGCGCTGCGAATTATTCTGACCTACATCATGGCAGCAAAAAACAGCGCTGGCGAAAAGAGCATCTTTTCGCCAGCGGATTTTTCTTCAGTTCGTGAGCGACTGCTCAGGCCTCGACGGCCGGGAAGTCAATGTCGGTCAGCGCCGTGTTGTTCAGGTAGTTGGTCAATGTCTGCACGGCCACCAGGGCAATCACTTCGATGATCTTGCGGTCATCGATACCGGCAGCGCGGGCAGCGGCCAATTGTTCATCGCTCAAGTGGCCACGGGTTTCGGTCAGTTGGCGGGCGAGGGCAGCGTAGGCATTCAGTTCGCCATGACGTGCCGCGACGATGTCCTGCGCCGACAGCCCGGCCTTGCCGGCAAACACCGTGTGTGCGGACAGGCAATAGTCGCAACCGTTGACCTGCGAAGTGGCGAGGTAGATGGCTTCTTTCTCTTTGCCGCTCAATGAGGTCTTGCCGAGGATGGCCGAGGCTTGCAGGTAAGTGTCGAATGCAACCGGCGCCTGGGCGAGGGTGGTGAAGACGTTGGGCAGGAAGCCGATTTTTTTCTTCACGCCTTCCAGTGCAGGACGGGTGGCATCGGTAGCGGTGTCGAGGCTGATTGCAGGGATGCGGCTCATGGTGATTCTCCGAAATTCCGCAGCGAAGTGCAGCGGCGATGGAGAGATCTTAGGGGCTGCCAATGGCGCCTTGGCGGCAAATCGTCGAGGATATGCGGCAGATCGTCCAGATATGCCTTCGGGAGTCAGCCATGGATCGCCTTTCCACATTACTTAGTCATTTCGGTGTGAACGCCGGCACCTTCCATAGCGGCGCGTTTTGCGGCGTGAGCGTTCACGAAGGCGAGCCGGTCGGGCACGTGCATGTTCTGCAAGCCGGGGCGTTGCTGCTCAAACCGGGCAACGAGCGGGAAATTCGTCTGGACGAACCGTCGCTGATTTTCTTTCCCCGGCCGTTTACCCATCGGATGTCTGCCGACGAAGCCATGGCCAGCCAGGTGGTGTGCGCCTCACTGACCTTCGACGGTGGCTCGGGCAATGCCCTGGCCGCCGCGTTACCGGACTATCTGGTGTTGAAACTCACCGATATCCCGGAATTGCGCAGCACCCTTGACTGGCTGTTCAACGAAGCTTTTGAAGGGCATTGCGGGCGCGTGGCGGTGATGGATCGCCTGTTTGAATTGCTGGTGATTCTGCTGCTGCGCCATCTCATCGGCAGTCGTGATCAGCAACCGGGCATGATGGCCGGACTGGCTGATCCGCGCGTGTCTCGCGCCTTGAACCTGATCCATGAGCAGCCGCACAAGCCTTGGAGTGTCGCTGATCTCGCTGCGGCGGCGAACCAGTCCCGCGCCGGTTTTGCCGAGCAGTTTCGCCGGGTGGTCGGGCAGACACCGGCCGATTACCTGTTGAGCTGGCGCGTCAGCCTCGCGCAGAAACGCCTGCGCGAGGGTCGGCCGATTGCACTGATTGCCGAGGAGGTTGGATACGAAAGTCCGTCGGCGCTGGCCCGGGCCTTTCGGCGCAAGACCGGTCTCAGCCCACGACAATGGAAAGCCGAACACTGAACATTACCTGGCGAATTTCTTCGCTCCGGCCACGCAAAGAATCACCCCCAGCGTGACGCCGAGCATGCCGACACTGACCTGCTCATGCAGCAACGTCGCCGCCAGTGCCAGACCAAAAAACGGCTGCAGCAACTGCAACTGCCCGACCGCTGCGATTCCGCCCTGGGCCAGACCGCGATACCAGAACACGAAGCCGATCAGCATGCTGAACAGCGACACGTAGCCCAGGCACATCCACGCAGGCAAGCTGATGTCGGCGAACGAGCCGGGCGCCAGCCACAGGCTCAGCACTGCCATCAGCGGTAACGACAACACCAGCGCCCAGCAGATCACCTGCCAGCCGCCGAGGCTGCGCGACAGTTTCGCGCCTTCGGCGTAACCGAGGCCGCAGGCCAGGATCGCCGCGAGCATCAGCAGATCGCCGGTGGGCGAGGCGCTCAAGCCTTGGGACAGGGCAAAGCCCACCACCAATGCGCTGCCCAGCACCGAAAAGATCCAGAACACCGGCCGTGGCCGCTCACCGCCACGCAAGACACCAAACATCGCCGTGGCCAGCGGCAGCAATCCTACAAACACGATCGAATGCGCTGACGTTACGTGCTGCAATGCAAACGCGGTCAGCAGCGGAAAACCCAACACCACGCCAAGCGCCACAATCACCAGCGACAGCCACTGATGACGCGACGGTCGCGGTTGCTTGAACAACAGCAGAAGTCCGACGGCCAGTGCGCCGGCAATCGCTGCTCGCACCACGGTCAGAAACACCGGATTGAATTCCAGCACCGCCAAACGTGTGGCCGGCAGCGAACCGCTGAAAATCAGCACGCCGATAAAACCGTTGATCCAGCCACTGGTTTTTTCCAGTGCCGGGTTGGCCGCAGTCGATGTTGTGTGCATGTCGGTCGCGCTCAAAAAGTGGCTTGTGTCGCCGTGATCCTAGAGCTGAGAATCAGCACAATCAAAAAATTGTCATGGATACAGCCGACATGCCGCGTTCCCGTTACAAGACCCTGGTTGACCGCTATGCGGCAGACATTCGTGGAGGACGATTGGCGCCGGGCACGCGACTGCCAACGCATCGGCAGCTGGCGAGCCAGGAAGGACTGGCGCTGGTTACCGCTTCCCGTGTCTATGCCGAGCTTGAGGCGATGGGCCTGGTCAGTGGCGAAGCCGGGCGCGGCACGTTTGTCCGGGAAACGTCGCTGGCGCCGGGGCAGGGCATCGATCAGAAAGACGTGGCGGTCGGCATGATCGACCTGAATTTCAACTATCCCTCGTTGCCAGGTCAGGCTGAACTGTTGCGCACGGCGTTGCGGCAACTGGCGTTGTCCGGCGATCTCGAAGCACTGCTGCGTTATCAACCCCACGCCGGACGTGCCCACGAACGCGCCTCGGTCGCGCGACATTTGTCGACACGCGGCGTGACCGTTGAAGCCGACCAGGTGCTGATCGTCAATGGCGCTCAGCAAGGTTTGGCGGTGACGCTGATGGCCCTGCTCAAACCCGGCGATGTGATCGCCGCCGATGCGCTGACCTATTCGGGATTCAAGGTGCTGGCCGACGCGCTGCATCTGGAAGTGCTGGCGATCCCGATGACGGAGCACGGCCCGGATTTGCCGGCACTGGACAGACTCTGCCGCCAGCGTGCAGTGCGCGCCGTATACAGCATGCCGACGCTGCATAACCCGCTGGGCTGGGTCATGCCACTGGAACAGCGCGAGCAATTGGTGGCGATTGCCCGACGGCACGATCTGACAATCATTGAAGACGCTGCCTACGCGTTTCTGGTCGAAAACCCGCCATGTCCGTTGATTGAACTGGCACCGGAACGGACGTTTTACGTATCGGGCCTGTCGAAAAACATCGCCACCGGTTTGCGGGTCGGCTTCATTGCCGCGCCGCTTCCTCAAGTGTCCGCACTGGAGCGAATCATTCGCGCGACGACATGGAACACGCCCGGGGTGATGACCGCCATTGCGTGCGGTTGGCTCGACGACGGCACCGTCACCGTGCTTGAGACGCAGAAACGTCGTGATGCGATGGCGCGACAGGCCTTGGCCGCCGAGGTGCTCAAAGGGCTGCGCTACATTGCTCATCCGGCTTCGTATTTTCTGTGGCTGCCGTTGCCCGAAGATGTGCGTGCCGATCAGATCGTGGTCGAGTTGATGCAGCAGCAGATTTCGGTCACCAGCGCCGAGCCGTTTTCGCTGTCGGCCCATACGCCCCATGCGATTCGTCTGGCGCTCGGCTCGGTGGACATGCACGTGTTGCGTCAGGCGTTGATCACCGTCAGAACGATTGTCGGCGCTTATCTGTAAACTGCGCCCACGCCATGCAAAGCGAGGTTTGGACTGTTCAATGAAATTCACCACAACACTGCTTCTCGCCTTGATCTTCAGCGCCAGCGCACAGGCTGAGGGCGATCCTGAAGCCGGCGCGAAAATCTTCCCGCGCCTGTGCGGCGGTTGCCATCAGGTTGGCGAGTCGGCTCGTTCGGGGTTTGGTCCGCAGTTGAACGGCATCATTGGCCGGGCTGCGGGGACTTCGGCCAATTATGTTTATTCCGATGCGATGAAGAACTCGGGGATTACCTGGGATCGGGCGACGTTGAAGGCTTATCTCGAGGATCCGAAAGGGGTGGTGCCGGGGACGCGGATGATTTTCTGGGGGCTGAGTGATGAGGAGAAGTTGAATAATTTGTTGGCTTATCTGCAGAAGTTCAGTGCTGAGCCCTAGTGGGCGATGGTTTCCTGGCTGATTGAGTACATATCCATTGCTGCGGTAACGGCTGCTTAGGGTTCCGCCCTTACGGCGGGGCACCTTTTTTGCTTTTCTGTGGGAGCGAGCCTGCTCGCGAAAGCGGTTCTCCAGCCGACCCATATTTCCGCATTTACCCAATCCCTGTGGAAGCTGGCTTGCCAGCGATGGGGTCGGTGAGCCGGCCTGTCTCTGGTTGATATCCGCCGGTGTCAGTGGGCATGAAACGCAACCTGATTGCGCCCCGCAGCTTTCGCCTGATACAGCTGCTGATCGGCGCGTTTGATCAGGGCCGTGTGGTTGTTGTCTGCCGGATCTGCCAGGCCAAGGCCAATACTCACCGTGACGTTGCCGACGCCCGGAAACTGCGCTTCGGCGACTGCCGTGCGAATCTTTTCGGCGACGACTTCCGGGGTGTCAGGTTGCGCGACTTCCGGCAGCAGTACGGCGAACTCTTCGCCGCCGTAGCGGGCGACGAAATCGGTGCTGCGTACGCTGTTCTGGATCAAGGTCGCCAGTTGTTGCAGGACCTCATCACCGACCGCGTGGCCATGGCTGTCATTGATGCGTTTGAAGTGGTCGGCATCGATCAGCAGCAGGGCAAAAGGGCGCCCGGTGCGTCGGGACAGTAGCGAATACTCAGTGATTTTTTCGTCAAAACGACGGCGGTTATAAACGCCGGTCAGGCCGTCGTGAGTGGCCAGGCTCAGCAGCTCGGCGTTGGCCTCGGTGAGTGCGGCGGTGCGTTGCGCCACGGTGGCTTCCAGCGAGGCGTTGGCTTCTTGCAGTTCGCGTTCCTTGCCGAGCAGTGACTGCGTCATTGCGTCGATGGACTGGCCGAGCTGGGCGATTTCCAGCACCGGATGCTGGAGCTGAAACTGCGCGCCGGCCTGGTTGTTTTGCACTTGTTTGGCCGAGCGTGCCAGTTGTTCGATCGGCCGGCTCAGGTACAGCGCCAGGTAATAAGCCACCAGACCGAAAACGATGGCGGCGAAAACGCCGAGGATCAGCAATTCGTATTGCAGCATCCGCGCCGGTTGCAGCGCAGTCTCCAATGGCTGGCGAATGGCGATCGACCATGATAGCGCCGTGCCCGATGGCGTCGGCACGGTGACCATGCTGGTCAGGTAACCGTTGGCCGCCGTCCAGCCCGACAATACCGGATCGTTGGTCGCCAGCTGCTGGCCCATCAGCGCTTCGGGGTAGAGCACCTTGCCGTCGTGATCGACAATCAGCGCCTGGATATCCGGCGCCGAGTTCTTGTGGGAAAACGCTGCCGACTCGACGATGCGCGTTACCCAACTCCAGTGTGCATGTGCGCCCAGCACTCCAATCACCTGTCCTTCGGCATTGTGGATTGGCGCGGCGAAATCGATGAAGCGCAGCGGCTCGCCATTGGGCAGGCCCGGCAACAACTTGGCCAGCAACACTGCTTCGTGGGGATCGCCGGTGTATTGCCGGCGCAAGCCGATCTGGAACCACGGGCGTTTCTGCACCGATTGACCGACCAGCAGATCATTGACCGCCTGGCGGACGTTGCCCTCGGCGTCGGTGACGCCCATCCACGCATATTCGGCGCGCGCCTGGGTGCGCAACTGCATCGACTTGAGGATGGCTGGGTTGTCCAGATCTCCGCGCTCCAGATGCGGTGCGCGACTGAGCAGATAGACCTCCAGTTGCCGCTCGCGCAGTTGCTCACCCAACAACGTCGCCGCCGAGCGCGCCGTGTTCAGCAACGCGTTGCCGCTGGCCTGTTTCATTTGTTCGGTGGCGATATGACCGACATAAAAGCCGACGCTCAATAACGTCAGCAGGGACAAACCGCCGAACCACAGGGTGAGATGGCTACGCAGACTGGCTTTGAACATGGAGGCGGGTGTCTGTCTTTATTGAAGTGGCGCCATGGTATGCGACATCGCCGACGGCGGGCCAGCGAACGGGTTCAAGTAAATACAAAGAAGATTGATGCCAATGAGCCATCATTTTGTTTAGAATGCGCGCCGCCCGAGAGACGGATCCCGGGCGTTTCCCCATGGAGTTTTACTGTGAAATACCTCAGCAAAGTAGTCGCCGCCGCACTGTTCGGTGTGGTTCTGGCAGGTTGCACCGGCGCCCCGATGAAAACCGCCCATTACGACAGCAACCAATACACCGTGGTTGGCCACAGCGAAGCATCGGCCACCGGCCTGCTGCTGTTTGGCATCATCCCTATCCGCCAGAACAGCCGATTTGTGCGCGCACAAAACGCGGCCATCCAAGCCAAGGGCGGCGATGCAATGATCAACACGCAGGTTCAGGAAAACTGGTTCTGGGCCTGGGTTCTGACCGGCTACACCACCACCATCTCCGGTGACGTGGTCAAGCTGAAAACCGCGCAATAAGCGACGGCTGAATGCAAAAAAGCCCGGCTGATCAGGCCGGGCTTTTTCATGGGTGTTGCGGTCATGCAGTAGATTCATGCAACGCGGCGTTCGATCAGACGATCCGAACCACCTTCGGCAACGCGGCGCTCGATCAGACGATCCGAACCACCTTCAGCAACGCGGCGTTCGATCAGACGATCCGAACCACCTTCGGCAACGCGGCGTTCGATCAGACGATCCGAACCACCTTCGGCAACGCGGCGCTCGATCAGACGATCCGAACCACCTTCAGCAACGCGGCGCTCGATCAGACGATCAGAGCCACCTTCAGCAACGCGGCGCTCGATCAGA
>NZ_JASCPT010000107.1:0-18278 GCF_029959775.1 Pseudomonas sp. PS01270
GGTTACCCCTGTGGGAGCGAGCCTGCTCGCGAAAGCGCTGTGTCAGGCAATAATGAGCTGTCTGAAGGGACGCTTTCGCGAGCAGGCTCGCTGCCACAGAGGCAGAAGTAGGTTCCGCGGGCAAAAGGCACAAACAAAAACGGAGCGTTCGCACGCTCCGTTTTTCGTTCAGGTCGAGATTACTTGCCGACCTGCTTTTCCTTGATTTCCGCCAGGGTCTTGCAGTCGATGCACAGATCCGCTGTCGGGCGGGCTTCGAGGCGCTTGACGCCGATCTCGATGCCGCAGGACTCGCACCAGCCGTATTCTTCGTCTTCGATCAGTTGCAGGGTCTTGTCGATTTTCTTGATCAGCTTGCGCTCGCGGTCGCGGGCGCGCAGTTCGAGGGAGAACTCTTCTTCCTGGCTGGCACGGTCGGCCGGGTCAGGGAAGTTGGCCGCTTCGTCTTTCATGTGGCCAACCGTGCGGTCGACTTCCTGCATCAAGTCCAGTTTCCACTTGTTCAGAATCTTGGTGAAGTGCGCGCGCATTGGAGCGCCCATGTACTCTTCACCCGCCTTCTGAACGTAAGGTTCGAAGCCGCTGATCGTGTCTTTCTGCTGTTGCTTTGCTTGGGTGGACATGAAATAGACCGCCTCTACTCTTGTAATCCATTGCGCAGGATTGCTCCATCACCGACACCTGCCGGCCCTGCGGCTGCAAGCGGGCGAACTTACCAGATCAAAACAGCCTGCGCTACTCCCGGATGTCGAGCCCCCGGCGGGTGGCGCTTGCAGATATCTGACAAGCCGTGTCTGTGGGAAGGGAGACCTGTTCAATCACTGATTTTAGTCAATCCTGGAGCGTACGTTCAGATCGTTACAGTCCAGCGTTCTTGAGGCTGTGACCTCCACGGGTTCTCGCTCGTTCCGGCAGACAGGTAGAATCGTCTCTTTTTTCCGTCGAAGGCATTCCAATGGGCCCCTACAGTGCGCGCAGTCGTGCGATCGAACCGTTCCATGTGATGGCGCTGCTGGCGCGGGCCAATGAATTGCAGGCCGAAGGCCACGACGTGATCCATCTGGAAATCGGCGAGCCGGACTTCACCACCGCCGAGCCGATCATTCGCGCCGGACAAGCTGCGTTGACGGCGGGCAAGACCCGCTACACCGCCGCCCGTGGCATTCCCGAACTGCGCGAGGCGATCGCCGCTTTCTACCAATCGCGTTACGGCCTGAATATCGACCCACGACGGATTCTGATCACGCCGGGCGGCTCCGGCGCGCTGTTGCTGGCCAGTGCCCTGTTGGTCGATCCGGGTAAACACTGGCTGCTCGCCGACCCGGGCTACCCGTGCAATCGGCATTTCTTGCGGCTGGTCGAAGGCGCGGCGCAATTGGTGCCGGTCGGGCCGGAGGTGCGTTATCAACTGACCCCGGATCTGGTCGAGCGGCATTGGGATCACGACAGTGTCGGCGCCCTTGTCGCTTCGCCGGCCAACCCGACGGGTACTTTGCTGACCCGCGATGAACTGGGCGGATTATCCACAGCGATCAAGGCCAGGCACGGGCACTTGGTGGTGGATGAGATCTACCACGGCCTGACCTACGGCACTGATGCCGCCAGTGTGTTGGAAGTCGATGACAACGCTTTTGTCCTCAACAGTTTCTCCAAGTATTTCGGCATGACCGGTTGGCGCCTGGGCTGGCTGGTCGCGCCGGACGCGGCGGTCAGCGAGCTGGAAAAACTCGCGCAGAACCTCTACATCAGTGCGCCGAGCATGGCGCAATACGCGGCGCTGGCCTGTTTCGAGCCAGCCACCATCGCGATTCTCGAAGAGCGCCGCGCCGAGTTTGCGCGCCGTCGCGACTTCCTCCTGCCGGCGCTGCGTGAACTTGGTTTCAACATCGCCGTTGAGCCGGAAGGTGCGTTTTATCTGTACGCCGATATCAGCCGTTTCGGCGGTGATGCCTTCGCGTTCTGCCGACATTTCCTCGAAACCGAGCACGTTGCCTTTACGCCGGGACTGGATTTCGGTCGTTATCAGGCCAGCCATCACGTGCGCTTCGCTTACACACAAAACCTCGCACGTTTACAGGAAGCGGTTGAGCGCATCGCGCGCGGCTTGAAGAGCTGGCAAGGCTGATGCGCTTTTATCCTGCTTTGGAAGAAGCGCGGCTGATTCGCCGATACAAGCGTTTTCTCGCCGATATCGAGACCGTTAGCGGCGAATTGCTGACCATTCACTGCCCCAACACCGGTTCGATGCTCAATTGCCAGGTCGAGGGCGGGCAGGTCTGGTTCAGTCGCTCCAATGACCCGAAACGCAAATTGCCCGGCACTTGGGAAATTGGCGAAACCCCGCAGGGCCGGCTGTTTTGCGTCAACACCGCACGCGCCAACGGATTGGTCGAAGAAGCATTGCAGGCTGGGGTGATTACCGAGTTGAACGGCTTTACCGCGTTGAAGCGTGAGGTTGCCTACGGACAGGAAAAAAGCCGCATCGACTTCCGCCTCGAATACCCCAGCGGCCCGGCGTATGTCGAAGTCAAAAGCGTCACCCTCGGCTTCGACGGCACGACGGTGGCGGCGTTTCCCGATGCGGTGACCCAGCGCGGCGCCAAACATCTGCGCGAGCTGGCGCATCTGGCGCGCGACGGCATTCGGGCGGTGCAGTTGTACTGCGTGAACCTCACCGGCATCGATGCCGTGCGCCCGGCCGAGGAAATCGATTGGGCTTACGCCGAGGCGCTGCGTGAAGCGGTCGCCTGCGGTGTTGAGGTGTTGGCCTACGGTGTGCGCCTGGACCACAAAGAAATGGTCATCGACCGCCGACTCGACGTGCGGCTAAACGGTTAAACGTCGACCCACACGCCTTGTGTATCTTCCCGGCATTCAATTGCCGTGAGCGACTGCCCGGCGCAGGGGCCGGCGACGCATTCGCCGTCCTCGATCAGAAACAGTGCACCGTGGGTAGCGCACTGGATCAGGCTATTGCTTGGGTCGAGAAACTGGTCGGGCTGCCATTCCAGCCCGACGCCGCGATGCGGGCAGCGATTGAAGTAGACAAACACCTTGCCGCCACGACGCACGGCAAACAGCTTTTTGCCTTCAATTTCGAAACCGCGACTGCCACCTTCGGCCAGATCGCTGCCGGCGCAGAGAAACTTCATGGCTATCCTCAAATGTCCGCTCGTGTCTGGATATGTCCGAGCTTGACGTTCAAATGCAAACAATTATCAAATGGCGGCCTTCTCCCACAGGGAGTCTGGCCGTTGTCGAGGATACTTGGCTCGCTGCGCCGATGCCCGGGAAACCTTGTTCAAGGAAGCTGCGTATGCGCCTGAAAACCCGCGTTGCCGTACTGTGCGTCGGCCTTTTTCTCAGCCATCAGGCGAGCGCAGCGGATTTACCGCAACGCTGGGTCAGCGCCGGCGGTGCGCTGTCGGAATGGGTCAGCGCGTTGGGTGGTGAGTCGAAGCTGGTAGGGGTCGACACCACCAGTCAGCATCCCCAATCGTTGCAGGCGCTGCCGAGTATTGGTTATCAGCGCAGCCTGTCGGCCGAAGGCATCTTGAGCCTGCGCCCGGACATTCTGGTCGGTACCGAAGAAATGGGGCCGCCGCCGGTTCTGGCGCAAGTCAAAGCCGCCAAAGTGAACGTCGAGCTGTTCTCGGCACAGCCTGATCTGCCGACGCTGGAAAAGAATGTCACTCGTTTGGGCCAGTTGCTCGGCGCACAAAGCCAGGCAGCGCAGCTGCTGCAGAGTTATCAACAGCAGCTTCAGGCGCAGAAAGCGCGCGTTGCCCAAGTGCAGACCACGCAGAAAGCTCCGGGCGTGTTGCTGTTGCTTGGGCACGCCGGCGGCAAGCCGTTGATCGCCGGCAAGGACACCGCCGCCGATTGGTTGCTGCAACAGGCTGGCGGGCACAACCTTGCGACGCATACCGGCTACAAACCGTTTTCTGTCGAATCCCTCGCCAGCCTTGATCCCGAAGTGCTGGTGTTTGCCGACCGTGCGCTGACCGGCGAGGCCGCAAAAGCGGCATTGTTCAAGGAAAACCCCATCCTCAATTCCAGCCGGGCGGCGAAGAGCGGGCGGGTGATGGAGCTGGATCCGACGCTGCTGGTTGGCGGCCTCGGGCCACGGTCGCCGGCTGCTTTGCAAACCCTGACTGACGGCTTCTACCCGGCCAAGGGCGGCCAATGACCACACTGGTCAAACCCCGTGGCTTGTTTATCGGCCTGACATTGCTGTGTCTGCTGGCGATCTGGCTGTCGCTGGCATTGGGGCCGGTGAGCCTGCCGTTGTTCGATACCCTGCGCGCGGCGCTGCGTCTGATCGGCGTGCCGTTGGCGCCGGAAGGGCTGGAGCAGGCCGAGCTGATTCTCGGCCAGATCCGCCTGCCGCGAACCTTGCTCGGCTTGGCGGTCGGCGGCGTGCTGGCGCTGTCCGGGGTGGCGATGCAGGGCCTGTTTCGTAATCCGCTGGCGGATCCAGGGCTGGTCGGGGTGTCCAGTGGCGCGGCACTCGGCGCGGCGATTGCGATTGTCGGCGGCTCGTTCTTTGGCGGCCTGCCGGAGTGGTTCGGGCCATATCTGTTGTCGGTGTGTGCGTTTCTTGGCGGACTTGGAGTGACGGCGCTGGTCTACCGGCTGGGCCGGCGCAACGGTCAGACCCATGTGGCGACCATGTTGCTGGCCGGTATCGCGCTGACGGCGCTGGCCAGTTCGGCGGTCGGTCTGTTCACTTATCTGGCCGATGACGCCACGCTGCGCACCCTGACGTTCTGGAACCTGGGCAGCCTCAACGGCGCCAGTTACGCGCGGCTTTGGCCTCTGCTGATCATCACCATCGGCGTGGCGCTGTGGCTGCCGCGTCGGGCCAAGGCATTGAATGCCTTGTTGCTCGGTGAATCCGAGGCCGGTCATCTGGGCATCGATGTCGAACGGCTCAAGCGCGAACTGGTGTTCTGTACAGCGCTGGGTGTCGGCGCGGCGGTGGCGGCGGCGGGCATGATCGGTTTTGTCGGGCTGGTGGTGCCGCATCTGGTGCGCCTGCTGGCCGGCCCCGATCACAAAGTTCTGTTGCCAGCCTCGGTTTTGGCGGGTGCGAGCCTGTTATTGCTCGCCGATCTGGTGGCGCGCCTGGCGCTGGCGCCGGCGGAGTTGCCGATCGGCATTGTCACCGCGTTTATCGGTGCGCCGTTCTTCCTTTATCTGCTGCTGCGAGGGCGTGCCTGATGTTGTCTGCGCACAATCTGCATGTCCGCCGTGGCCGTAAGGCTGTGCTAAGTGGGGTTACGCTCGGGCTCGAACCCGGTCAAGTGCTTGGCGTGCTGGGACCGAACGGCGCCGGCAAGAGCACGTTGCTTGGCGCATTGTGTGGTGAGTTGCCCGCCAGCGACGGCAATGTCTCGCTCGATGGTCAGACTTTGAGCCACTTGAGCGGAACGCAGCGGGCACAACGACTGGCGGTGTTGCCGCAGGTTTCGACGCTGGATTTTGCCTTCGCCGTGGAGGAGGTCGTCGGCATGGGCCGTTTGCCGTACCAGACCGGGCGCGTGCGCGACGACGAGATTGTCGCGGCAGCGCTGGCCGCCGCCGACGCCGGGCACCTGAGTGGGCGCAGTTATCTGGCGTTGTCCGGTGGCGAGCGTCAGCGCGTGCATCTGGCGCGGGTGCTGGCGCAACTCTGGCCGGGTCAGGCCGGGCAAACCCTGTTGCTCGACGAACCGACGTCGATGCTCGATCCGCTGCATCAGCACACCACCTTGCAGGCGGTGCGCGAGTTCGCCGATCGCGGTGCGGCGGTGCTGGTGATCCTGCATGATCTGAATCTGGCGGCACGCTATTGTGATCGTGTGCTGTTGCTGGAGGAGGGAAGCCCGGTTGCGCTGGATACTCCGCAGCAGGTGCTGCGTCCGGATACGCTTAAAGCAGTGTTCGGCCTGGAGGTTTTGGTGCAACCGCACCCGGAGCGTGGGCATCCGCTGATCATCGCCCGCTGAATCATCATCGAGGTGTCGCATGCGTGGATTGTGGTTGTTGGCGCTGGTGTTGCTCGCGGGCTGTCAGCACGTGGCGGCTCCGCCGGTGGGCGCCGATATTCGCGATCTGCGCAGCGGCGAGGTACTTACGGCGCAGCAATTGCTGACGCGTCTGGCTGAGCCTGAGCGTTTGATCATCGGTGAGCAGCACGACAACGCCGATCACCATGCCGCACAGTTGTGGCTGTTGCAGTCGCTCGGCGAGCAGCGAGCGCAAGGCAGTCTGCTGCTGGAAATGCTCACGCCGGATCAACAAGCGAAAGTCGATGCGCTGCGCCAGTCGAAGTCCGTCGCGGCTGATTTGCCTGCGGCATTGGCCTGGCAAGAGGGCTGGGACTGGAACCTTTACGGGCCGATCGTGCGCTTTGCCCTGTCGCAGCCGTATCCGCTGCTGGCGGCCAATCTCGATGACAGCGAAATCCGCGCGTTCTACCGCAATCCACCTGCTCTGAACGGTCCGCGCAGCAATTCGCTGTCGGTTAAAAAAACTTTGCTTGGGCAAATCAGTGAATCCCACTGCGGCTTGCTGCCCGAATCACAGATGCCAGCAATGCTGGCGATTCAGCAACAGCGTGATCGACGCATGGCCGAACGCATGCTGGCGGCGCCGATGCCTTCGATTCTGCTGGCCGGTGCCTGGCATGCGCGCAAGGACGTCGGCGTGCCGCTGCATCTGTCGGATCTCGGCGCTGGCAAGGCGCCGATCGTATTGATGCTGGCCGAGCAGGGCGCTGCGGTATCGGCGGCGATGGCCGATTACGTCTGGTACACGCCTGCCACGCCGAAGCCGGATTACTGCGAGCAGATGCGCCAGCAATTCGCTAAATGACTTTTCCACAGGCAAAAAAAGACCCGGTAAAAAACCGGGTCAAATAACCGTGATTAGCCTGATGAGGAGATAATCTGAGAGTCCGAACCAAGGGCTTTTCAGAATATCGACTGATCTCGCGACCAGTTGTGATAATCATAGCGATTCTCATTACCGCGTCAACCGCTGATTTTGCAAATCTGTAATTTAGTTTTGCGAGCGGTGGTGAGGCCCTGTGAATAAAGGGCTTTGCGCTAGGTGCGCTGCGTCGTCAACTGCGTGATCTGGCGATTCAACTGGCCGATGCGTCGAGCCATCCCCTCAATCAGGCTGTGCGCGATCTTCGGATTGCTGCGAGTCATGCTCAAAAACTGATCACCAGGAATCAACATCACCGTGCTCGGCTCGGACGTCACTACCGTGGCGTTGCGCGGCTCGCCGGTAAACAACGCCATGGCGCCGAAAATCTCGTCCTTGGCCACGTCGCCTACCTTGTGCCCGTCGAGGAACGCCTCGGCATGCCCGTCAATAATCACAAAGACATGATCCGCTGCATCGCCCTGTTGAATCAGCACGGCGCCCGCCTCAACGCGTTTGAAGCCGTTGGTGCTACGAAACTCCCGAGGTTTCAGCTCGGCCACGGCATGGGCGAGCAGCGCCATTTGCCCGAGCAGATAGCTCAGCAACTGCTCCGATCGATCAGGGTCGGCATACAGATGCTGCAAAACCTCAGCGCGCCCATAGGGCACCAGGCGCACAGCGCTGTCGCTGCAAATGCGACAGTCGCTCCATTGCTCGCCACGTTGCAGGCCGAGCAGATCACCTTCCTGCCAGTAGAACAGCGCACGGCCCGCGATGCAGCCATGCACCACGCCCTCGCTCAGCAGAAACAACTGATCTTCCGGCAACTGTGCAAACAGATCGTCCGTTGCCTCCAGCTCGATGACCGGCGCGCACGGCGACAAATCCAGCAGCCACTGCCCAGGAATACTCTGCAAGCGATTGATCAATGCGTCGGCGTGGGCCGATTGTTCCCCCAGTAAATACATGGCGTCAGCGCCTGTTCAGTTCTTGTGGCGCGCGGAAATGGCTTCGAGCTGTTTGTTCAAGGCGTCCTTGCGCTCGGCGGGGATGTCGTTCCAGTGCACGTCCATCAACGCGCCTTCGATCGCATACAACAACACCTTCGATGCGCGAAACCCCCGAGTACGCACGGCCCGGTAGGCATCCACTGCACCGAGGCGACGCAAGTCCGAGGCGCTGTGGATGCCCACGGCATGCAGCCATTGCGCCGATGTCTTGCCAAGATTTTTCAGGTGTTGCAGTTCATCATTCATCAAGCCTCCTTGCGACGGCCGAATGGTGCGTGGGCGAGCTTCTCAGCAGTGTAGCCATCAGTAGGAAAAGCGTGGTTGTTTGGTCGGAATCGACGCAAAAGCTTCTAAGAAAGGGGAGTGAAAGACCTGGGAGCGCAGAGGGAAGCGAGTTAGGCAGTTAATAATGTACAAGCGAGCCTGCTCGCGAAGAGGGCGTATCAGACACAATCGATATCAGCTGACACTACGCCTTCGCGAGCAGGCTCGCTCCCACAGGGGAAAGGCGTGGTGTCAGGAAGATTTCCAGGTTTCAGCGGGTGCGATAGCGCAGCCGCGTGCCGAAATTCATCGACATCAGAATCTCGTCAGCACTCAGCTCCGGCGGAAAGTACGCCCCGGAAATCTGCGCATGGGCCAGGCTGGCGCCTTCGAGCGAAGCCTTGCGGAAGTCGATGCCGCGCAAATCGGCGGAGCGGAAGTACGCATCGCGGAAATCCACGCCGTCGGCGTTCAGCTCGCGCAGGTCGAGGCCCCGGAAATCGCCGCCGACCATGTCGATCGGACCATCCAGTGGGCGTTCCTTGTTGAAGCCTGCGACGTCATCTTTGTGCAGCAGGGCGTAAAGCGGAGTGTCGAGCAGTTTAGGCTGGCTCATGTCAGATCACCTGTTGGTTTTATGACGCCAGTATAGTGCCACTATTTGCCGGCCGTGAAGCGAGCGAGGGCTTCACGGCCGAAATAGTTTTTTACAGACCCGGCAGGCGCTGACGGATCTGCGCGACCACGGTGTCCAGCGTGCCGGATTCATTGGTCTGCACGCGTTTGCTGCGCAGGATTTCTTCCGCCGTCAGCGCTTCGCGGTTGGCCTGCTGCGCTTCGATCACGGCGAGGGTGGCGTCGGACGGATCCTTCTGGTCGGCCTGGCGCATCGCCAGCCAGCTCTCGATCACGGCTTGCGGTGCGTTGCAGTCGAGGATCAGGAACGGCGTGCCGGTGGCTTCGGCAATCTTCGCCGCGTTGTCGCGCTGCTCACGCTTGAGGTAAGTCGCGTCGATCACTACCGGGAAGCCGGCGTGCAGGATCACCTCGGCGATTTCATGCAGGCGCGCGTAGGTCGCGGTGCTGGCATCGGCGCTGTAAATGCCCGCCTGCACATCGTTGGCAACGGTCTGCTCACCGAACAGGCGCTTGCGCTCGACATCGGAACGCAGGCGAATCGCGCCCAGCGCTTCGACCAGGCGCATGGCCACATGGCTCTTGCCGACAGCGGAAACACCGTGGGTAATGGCCATGAAGCGCGAAGGAATGGTGCTGTAGCTTTCCGCCAGGTTGGCGTAGTTGCGGTACTGGCGCAGGGTGGTGGCGCGCTGCACCGCAGTCGCGTCGGCCGGCATGCTGAACAATGCCACCTTGGCCCGCACCAGCGCGCGGTAGGCTTTATAGAAGTTCAGCACTTCCAGGCCCTGATAGTCGCCAGTCAGTTCCAGATACTGGCTGACGAGGCGACGTGCCAGTGACTTCAGGCCACGGTCTTCCAGGTCCATGGCGAGGAAACCGGTGTCGGCCCAGACATCAGTGAAACGGAATGGCTCGTTGAACTCGATGCAGTCGAAGATCACCACATTGCCGTCGATGACCGTGGCGTTGCCCAAATGGATGTCGCCGTGGCATTCACGGGTGAAACCTTGTGACTTGCGCTGGGCGAACAGGGGCTTGAGGCGCTCGAAGCTGCTTTCGGCCCAGGCTTTCAGGGCATCGAGTTGCAGCAAATCGTTTTTGTCGCTGAGGAACGGCAGGATCTGCTCGAAGTTTTGCGCGACCGGCGCCATCACGCTGTCCGGCGTGCCGGCGTCGTGTTCGGCCGGGACCTTCGGCGCGTTGAGGTGGAAATGGGCGATCTGTTCGGCCAACGCATCGATGTGCTGAGTGGTCAGTTCGCCATTGGCTTGCAGGGTGCTGAGCAGCCCGCTCTGGGGGAACTGGCGCATTTTCAGCACGTATTCGATAGCCGGGCCGTCGCCGCCCAATTGCGGTGCCTCGACGCTGCCGGTGATTGGCAACACGTCCAGATACAAATCAGCGGTCAGACGCTGGTTCAGACGCAGCTCTTCAGCGCAGAAATGCGCACGTGCGTCGAGGCTGGTGAAGTCGAGGAAGCCGAAATTCACCGGCTTCTTCACTTTATAGGCAAAGGGCCCGGTGAGAATCACCCACGAGATGTGGGTTTCGATGACCTGAAACCCTTCGACGGGATGCGGGTAGAGGGCCGGGTTTTGCAGGGCAGCGATCAGGGACTGGCTCACGGGCGATCCTTCAGAGGCGGGGGAATTCGAGGCGGCCATTATGGCTGCTTGCCCGCCTGACGCAAACCTCTGCGCGTGCCTGTTGAGGATCGATAAAGTGCGTATAATCCGCCGCCATGACTCGATCCCGATCCCCCCGTACCAAGAAAAAACCACCAGCCAAGGGCCTCAGCCCATGGTTGAGCTGGGCCATTAAACTCAGCCTGGTCGGCCTTGTAGTGCTGGCCGGCTTCGCCGTTTACCTCGATGCCGTGGTGCAGGAGAAGTTCTCCGGCAAGCGCTGGACCATTCCGGCCAAGGTGTACGCGCGCCCGCTCGAGCTGTTCGTCGGACAGAAGCTCAGCAAGGACGATTTCCTCACCGAACTCGATGCCCTCGGCTATCGCCGCGAAGCCGTGAGCAATGGCCCCGGCGCCGCAGCCGTCAGCGGCAATACGGTTGACCTGAACACCCGTGGCTTCCAGTTCTATGAAGGTCTGGAAAAGCCGCAGCCAGTGCGTGTGCGCTTCTCCGGCGACTACGTCGCCGAACTGTCCTCGACCAACGGTTCGAAACTGTCGGTGGTGCGCCTCGAGCCGCTGATGATCGGCGGCATTTACCCGAAAAATCTTGAAGACCGCATCCTGATCAAACTCGATCAGGTGCCGCCGTACCTGCTCGAAACCTTGATCGCTGTGGAAGACCGCGACTTCTACAGCCACTGGGGCGTGTCGCCGAAATCGATCGCCCGCGCCGTGTGGATCAACACCTCCGGCGGCAAGATGACCCAGGGCGGCAGTACGCTGACCCAGCAGTTGGTGAAAAACTTCTACCTGACTAGCGAACGCAGCCTGACCCGCAAGCTCACCGAAGCGATGATGGCGTTGCTGCTCGAACTGCATTACGACAAGAAGGAAATTCTTGAGGCCTACCTCAACGAAGTCTTTGTCGGCCAGGACGGTCAGCGCGCGGTGCACGGTTTCGGTCTGGCCAGCCAGTTCTTCTTCGGCCAGCCTTTGTCCGAACTGAAACTGCATCAAGTGGCGTTGCTGGTCGGCATGGTCAAGGGGCCGTCCTACTACAACCCGCGTCGCAACCCGGAGCGCGCGCTGGAGCGGCGCAATCTGGTCCTCGACGTGCTGGCGCAGCAAGGCGTGGCAACCCCCGAACAGGTCGAAGCGGCGAAGAAAATGCCGCTCGGTGTGACGACTCGCGGCAAGCTCGCCGACAGCTCGTTCCCGGGCTTTATCGACCTGGTCAAACGTCAGTTGCGCGAAGACTACCGCGACGAAGACTTGACCGAAGAAGGTCTGCGCATCTTCACCAGTTTCGACCCGATTCTGCAGATGAAAGCCGAAGCCTCGGTCAACGACACGTTCAAGCGTCTGGCCGGGCGCAAGGGCTCGGATGACGTCGAAGCGGCGATGGTCGTGACCAACCCGGAAACCGGTGAAGTCCAGGCGATGATCGGCAGCCGTCAGGCCAGTTACGCCGGTTTCAACCGCGCACTCGATGCGGTACGCCCGATCGGCTCGCTGATCAAACCGGCGGTGTATCTGACCGCGCTTGAGAAACCGAGCCAGTACACGCTGACCAGTTGGCTGTCGGACGATCCGCTGTCGGTCAAAGGCGCCAACGGTCAGGTGTGGAAGCCGCAGAACTACGATCGCCGCTCCCACGGTACGGTGTTCCTCTATCAGGGCCTGGCGCATTCCTACAACCTGTCGACCTCGCGTCTGGGCCTGGAAGTCGGCGTGCCGAATGTGCTCAAGACCGTGGGTCGCCTCGGCGTTACTCGTGAATTCCCGGCGTTCCCGTCGATGCTGCTCGGTGCTGGCGGTATGACGCCGATCGAAGTGGCGACCATGTACCAGACGCTGGCCAACGGTGGTTTCAATACGCCGATGCGCGGCATTCGCAGCGTGCTGACCGCCGAGGGCGAGCCGCTCAAGCGTTATCCGTTCCAGATCGAGCAGCGTTTCGACCCGGCCTCGATTTACCTGATCCAGAACGCCATGCAGCGGGTGATGCGTGAAGGTACCGGCAGTTCGGTTTATAACGTGCTGCCCAAGACCCTGACCCTGGCGGGCAAGACCGGTACCAGTAACGATTCGCGCGACAGCTGGTTTGCCGGTTTCAGTCAGGATCTGCTGGCGGTGGTCTGGCTCGGCCGCGACGACAACGGCAAGACGCCGTTCACCGGGGCCACCGGTGCGCTGCAGGTCTGGACCAGTTTCATGCGCAAGGCCGATCCGCTGCCGCTGGACATGCCGCAGCCGGACAACGTCGTGCAGGCCTGGGTCGATTCGCGCACCGGCCAGGGTTCGGATGCCAACTGCCCCGGCGCGGTACAGATGCCGTATATTCGCGGCAGCGAGCCGCCACCCGGCGCCGCGTGTGCAAGCGAAACACCTGCCTCGCCGGAATCGGTGATGGACTGGGTCAAGGGCTGGATGAATTAAGCAAAGAGGGTTTCAAGTGAAAAAGTGGTTGATTCCAGCGGTGACCGCCGTGGCTTTGCTCAGCGGCTGCTCCACCGTACAGCGTGGTTCGATTCCCGTGGTGGATTCGGGCACGGCCGTGTCCAACAGCGAACGCATCGGCGCCAATGGCGGTTTCCGCCAGACCACCGTCAAGCGCCCGGTGCAGGGCCAGACTCAGGCGATTCCGCAAGGGGATACCGGCGTGGTGGTGATGGTGCCGGGCGGCGGTGCGGCGGTGTCGACACCGATCAGCTCTTCACCGATCGTCCCGGGTCCGGCATCCGGCGGTATCACGTCGGGGCCGTATAACCCATCGGCGGTTGAGTCGGCGCCGATCAACTCCGGCAGCTACAGCATGCCGTCGACGCCAAGTGGCATTCCTTCGGCCAGCAGCGGTGGTGGACTGTCGGCGGATGAGCAACTGGACGGTCCGGTCCTCGCCTTGCTGACCACCGCGCAACAGCAACAGGCCGGCGGCGACCTCAACGGCGCTTCTTCCAGCCTGGAGCGCGCGCAACGTGTCGCCCCCCGTGAGCCACAAGTGCTTTACCGTTTGGCGCAAGTACGTATGGCCCAAGGCGATGCGCCGCAAGCCGAGCAATTTGCCCGTCGTGCGCTGACCATGGCCAACGGTCGTCCGGATCTGCAAGCCAGCCTGTGGGAAATCATCGCTCAGTCTCGTGAGAAACAAGGCGATTCCGCCGGCGCCGCACTGGCCCGTCAGAAGGCCAAGGTTTCCCTGTGATGGATGTGCGCTTCCCGAAAATCGCCGATCAGCTGTTGCTGATCGAACGCGAGCTGCGCACCCAGGGTTGGTGGGATGAAGTTCAGCCGTCCGCCGAAGCGCTGAGCAGTGTCGAGCCGTTTTCGGTCGACACGCTGGACTTCGAGCAATGGCTGCAATGGATCTTCCTGCCGCGCATGAAGATGATCCTTGAGCAGGATCTGCCGCTGCCGAATGCCTCGGGCATTCAGGAAATGGCGGAAATGGTCTTCGCCCAGCGCAACCTTGGCGGCAAGGATCGGCAGTTGCAGGTGCTGCTCAAAGAGTTCGACCTGCTGATCACTGCGTCCCGCTGAACTAAACTGGAAACTGCCAGGCCTACTGGCAGTTCTCGGCAATCTGCTTCTTCGCTTCGACGATGCGTTCCTGACGCTGTGTATCGTCGAGCCTGCGCAAATCCCCCTCAACCTCCTCACGCAAGCGCGGATTGTTCTGCAGTTGCGCCAGGTTCCTGCGTGCCTGCTCGCAAAATGCCTTGAGCTGCGCCTGCTGCTCGGCGACCTGTTTCTTCACCTTGGCATCAATGGCTTTCTGATCGCCAAGTACGCCGCCGCCCGGCATCGGCGCAGCTTTCGGCGCGGGTGAGGAGGGTGTCTGTACGGTCGTCGCCGGTTGGCCCTGCGGAGGCTGCGCATCGAAATGCGTGACGCCTTGGGCATCGACCCATTTGTAGATTTGAGCGGCCGAGCACCATGGGCTGAGGCCGATCAGCAGAGTGAGGAGGAGCGTTCGCATGCTGATTCCTTGGCAAAAATGCGCAATTGACGCTAACAGAGTAGCGCTTTTCAGGTTTTTTCTTGCGTTCTCATGTGCTTACCCACAATTAACCACACAGACGACTTGACTTGCAGAGGGCGAAACAGAAGAATCCAAAGTCCGCTGTAGAGGGACTGCCAGAAGCAGACCCACTCGGTAGATCATGAGGCGCACATCCGCGCCGACCTGTTACACCCGCAACGCGTTACCTCGCGCTGGGTGGGAAAGGCCCGCAACACTTGGGACGATCCCAATACTTGCTCAGTCAGTGCTGACGTAGTCGGCGACCACCGTCGCTCATGCTCTGCCGAGAAGTAAACCTATTAAGACCCGCCCCTTTTTTGTGGACGGTATTCTGGCGTTTTAGAGGTGAACAACGTGGAGCTTTTATCTGGCGGTGAGATGCTCGTCCGCTTTTTGCGTGACGAAGGCGTCAAATATATCTACGGGTACCCGGGTGGTGCTCTCCTGCATGTTTACGATGCCCTGTTCAAAGAACCGGAAGTGACCCACATCCTGGTTCGTCACGAACAAGCGGCGACCCATATGGCTGACGGCTACGCCCGTGCCACCGGTAAAGCCGGCGTGGTATTGGTGACTTCCGGTCCAGGCGCCACAAACGCCATCACCGGTATCGCCACCGCCTACATGGACTCGATTCCGATGGTGATCATTTCCGGTCAGGTGCCAAGCACCATGGTCGGCACCGACGCGTTCCAGGAAACCGACATGATCGGTATCTCCCGGCCGATCGTGAAGCACAGCTTCATGATCAAGCACGCTTCGGAAATCCCGGAAGTCATGAAGAAGGCCTTCTACCTGGCGCAATCCGGTCGTCCGGGCCCGGTCGTGGTCGACATCCCGAAAGACATGACCAACCCGGCCGAAAAGTTCGAATACGTTTTTCCGAAAAAAGCCAAGCTGCGCTCCTACAGCCCGGCCGTTCGCGGTCACTCCGGGCAGATCCGCAAAGCAGCAGAAATGTTGTTGGCGGCCAAGCGCCCGGTGCTGTACTCCGGCGGCGGCGTGATTCTCGGCAATGGCTCCGCGCAACTGACCGAACTGGCAAAAATGCTCAACCTGCCGGTGACCAACACCTTGATGGGTCTGGGCGCATTCCCTGGCACTGACCGTCAGTTCATCGGCATGCTGGGTATGCACGGCAGCTACACCGCGAACCTGGCGATGCACCACGCCGACGTGATCCTCGCAGTGGGCGCACGCTTCGACGATCGGGTGATCAACGGCCCGGCGAAATTCTGCCCGAACGCCAAGATCATCCACATCGACATCGACCCGGCGTCGATTTCCAAGACCATCAAGGCCGACGTGCCAATCGTGGGTCCGGTCGAGAGCGTCCTGACCGAAATGGTCGCGATTCTCAAGGAAATCGGCGAGACCCCGAACAAGGAGTCCGTAGCCAGTTGGTGGAAGCAGGTCGATGAATGGCGCGGTGATCGCGGCCTGTTCCCTTATGAAAAGGGCGACGGCAGCAAGATCAAGCCGCAGACCGTGATCGAAACCCTCTGCGAAGTGACCAAGGGCGACGCCTTTGTGACCTCCGACGTCGGTCAGCACCAGATGTTTGCCGCGCAGTACTACACGTTCAACAAGCCGAACCGCTGGATCAACTCCGGTGGTCTGGGCACGATGGGCTTCGGTCTGCCAGCCGCGATGGGCATCAAACTGAGCTTCCCGGACGATGACGTTGCCTGCGTCACCGGCGAAGGCAGTATCCAGATGAATATCCAGGAGCTGTCGACCTGCCTGCAATACGGCTTGCCGGTGAAGATCGTCATCCTCAACAACGGTGTGCTGGGCATGGTTCGCCAGTGGCAGGACATGAGTTACGGCAGCCGTCACTCGCACTCCTACATGGAATCGCTGCCCGACTTCATCAAGCTGGCTGAAGCCTACGGCCACGTTGGCGTACGCATCACCGAATCGAAAGATTTGAAGTCGAAGATGGCCGAAGCGTTTGCCATGAAGGATCGCCTGGTGATCATCGACGTTGCGGTCGACACCAGCGAGCACGTCTACCCGATGCAGATCAAAGACGGCTCCATGCGCGATATGTGGCTCAGCAAGACGGAGCGTACTTAATCATGCGGCACATTATTTCCCTGCTTCTGGAAAACGAACCCGGTGCTCTGTCTCGCGTAGTCGGCCTGTTCTCGCAGCGCAACTACAACATCGAAAGCCTGACCGTGGCCCCGACCGAAGACCCGACCCTGTCGCGTCTGACGCTGACCACCGTGGGCCACGATGAAGTGATCGAGCAGATCACCAAAAACCTGAACAAGCTGATCGAAGTGGTCAAGCTGGTGGACCTGTCGGAAAGCGCTCACATCGAGCGTGAACTGATGCTGGTCAAGGTCAAGGCCACTGGCGCCCAGCGCGCCGAGATCAAACGCACCACCGATATCTACCGTGGGCAGATCGTGGATGTCAGCGCCAGCGTGTATACCGTTCAATTGACCGGTACCAGCGACAAGCTCGACAGCTTCATTCAGTCCATCGGCACCGCATCGATTCTGGAAACCGTCCGTAGCGGCGTGACCGGCATTGCTCGCGGCGACAAAGTACTCAGCATCTAAACCAAATTAGCGCATGGCCTGAACGGCCGGATATAAGGGGAAATTCATGAAAGTTTTCTACGATAAAGACTGCGACCTGTCGATCATCCAGGGCAAGAAAGTTGCCATCATCGGTTACGGCTCCCAGGGCCACGCTCAAGCGTGCAACCTGAAAGACTCCGGTGTCGACGTTACCGTCGGTCTGCGTAAAGGTTCGGCCACCGTTGCCAAAGCCGAAGCTCACGGCCTGAAAGTGACCGACGTGGCTTCCGCTGTTGCCGCTGCCGACCTGGTCATGATCCTGACCCCGGACGAGTTCCAGTCCTCGCTGTACAAGAACGAAATCGAGCCGAACATCAAGAAAGGCGCCACTCTGGCCTTCTCCCACGGCTTCGCGATTCACTACAACCAGGTTGTTCCGCGTGCCGACCTCGACGTGATCATGATCGCGCCGAAAGCTCCGGGCCACACCGTGCGTTCCGAGTTCGTCAAAGGCGGCGGTATCCCTGACCTGATCGCGATCTACCAGGACGCCTCGGGCAACGCCAAGAACGTCGCACTGTCCTACGCTGCTGGCGTCGGTGGCGGTCGTACCGGCATCATCGAAACCACCTTCAAGGACGAGACCGAAACCGACCTGTTCGGCGAACAAGCCGTTCTGTGTGGCGGTACCGTTGAACTGGTGAAAGCCGGTTTCGAAACTCTGGTTGAAGCTGGCTACGCGCCGGAAATGGCCTACTTCGAGTGCCTGCACGAACTGAAGCTGATCGTTGACCTCATGTACGAAGGCGGTATCGCCAACATGAACTACTCGATCTCCAACAACGCCGAGTACGGTGAGTACGTGACTGGCCCGGAAGTGATCAACGCCGAATCCCGTCAGGCCATGCGCAACGCCCTGAAACGTATTCAGGACGGCGAATACGCCAAAATGTTCATCAGCGAAGGCGCAACCGGCTACCCTTCGATGACCGCCAAGCGTCGTAACAACGCCGCTCACGGTATCGAAGTCATCGGCGAGCAACTGCGCTCCATGATGCCGTGGATCGGTGCCAACAAGATCGTCGACAAAGCCAAGAACTGAGTCGTCGTCCCTTGTACGAAAAACGCGGCCTAGCAGACTGTGTGAAAACCTAGCAATCTGCGCAGCGCTCAAAGAAAATGCTCCGTATCGAAAGATACGGAGCATTTTTCGTTATGGCCTACATCCAGGGACAGTCCCGCAGCCAGACCAGCCTGTTTCC